>CAMBGA010000004.1 GCA_945866095.1 Spirosoma fluviale | reverse complement strand
TTTTAAAAATTTGCTGGCTTATCCATAAAAAATAAAAATGAGGTCATAAACTTCCTCCAATTTACAGAATGACTTCTCTCATTAAAAAGACGAAATCACGTTGATTAAAACCAAGCTCTTGGCACATTCTTGGCACAAAACGAAAATATTAGATATAATCCTCTTGGAAAAAGGACTTAAAACCACCAAATCCTCTACTGGGCTTGAACCACAAAAATCTATGAATGGATGTAATAGGGGATGTTTTTAAACGAAAAAAGTCACTATTTCTAGTGACTTTCCTGTTTGCTCCCTCTCCTGGGCTCGAACCAGGGACCCCATGATTAACAGTCATGTGCTCTAACCAACTGAGCTAAGAAGGAGTTTGCCCTTTACGGGAATGCAAAAATAGGGGGCTAATTCGTTAAAAGCAAGATAGCCCCTCGTTTTTTTCAATTTATTTCTTATCTGCGCTACGATCCGCCGACTTTATTTCCTTTTTTTTCACCTTGTCCCCTTCCTTCAACTTCTTCGCAACCGTTGCATACGGGCCAGAAATGATTTCTTGGCCTTCATTCAAGCCCGAGACAATTTCAATATTGTCAAAATCCGAAATGCCTGTCTTCACTTGTATTTGCTTCACTTGGCCCTTCTCCATGACAAAAACAACCTCTTTCGTGTTTTCCTTCCTACGCTTAGCCGTATTGGCATCCTCCTGTGTAACAGCTGTCGCACCATTTTTGGCCATAGCATCCTCTTTTACCTCTTCTGTTTTAGCCCCAATCTCACGGGTAGTAACCGCTGACAACGGAACCGTTAATATTTGATCTTTTCTATTCGTCAAAATCTCAACCGATGCCGTCATCCCAGGTTTCAACGGATATGATAATTTGCCCTTAATTAAATCGCTATACGAGCTACGTAAAATACGAATCTTCACCTCAAACTCCGTCACCGCATCCGTAGACATAGATGCCGCACCCGATGAATTTGCCGAACTCGCTATCTCATACACCAAACCCTTAAACTTGCGCTCCGAGGAAGAAAATGCATCCACGTCAATCATCACCGTATCACCCAAACTGACCCTCGTGATATCATTCTCATTCACATTAACCCGAACTTCCATGTTATTCAAATTCGCAATCCGCAACATCTCCGTTCCCGCCATCTGCGACGTTCCTACGACACGCTCGCCCAATTCCACGTTCAACTTCGAAATGATGCCACTCTGAGGCGCATAAATCGTCGTCTTTGTTAAATTAGTCCGCGCCTCTTTTAGCGCCGCCTCCGAGCTCTTTACATTAAAATTTGCCGCTTTCACATTCGCCTTTGCCGCCTCTAAGTCCTGCTTGGCCACTAAGTATGCCGACTGGAACTGATCAAAGTCCGCATCCGAAATCACCTTATCATTATGCAATTTTACATTTCGGTCAAAATCAATTTTTGACTTACTTAATCTTGCTTCACTTTGTGCTAATACCGCCTTGCTTTGTTCCGTACTCGCCTTCATCGCATTGACCTGCGCCTCCGCTCGAGCCAATAAACTCACATAGTTATCCGGACGTATCTTCAAAATTTCTTGGCCCACCACCACAGAATCTCCCTCTGCCACATTCAAAGACACAATCTCCCCCGACACATCCGGTGAAACTTTCACCTCCACCTCAGGCTGTATCTTTCCCGAAGCCGAAACTTTTTCAATAATCGTTGCTTTAGCCGCTTTCGTCAACTCCACCTCCGTAGGCTCCACCTTTCCGATCCATTCCATCTTCTTGGCCAAACCTAAACCTCCCAAAATTACTACGACCACCGCTGCGATGATAATCCACGTTTTTTTATTATTCTTTGTTGCCATAATTTTTTGATTCATAGATAGTCGCTTCGCGCGCCAACCTACCATTTTATGTTTTAAACCTATTACTTTTTACCTAATACCTATTACCTGTTACTTATTACTTATTACTTTTTACCTAATACCTATTACCCGTTACTTGTTACCTAATACTTAATACCTATTACCTAAAAAGTCAAACTCTTTCCTTGGTAAAAATCCAAAATCTTCGTCCTAAACACAAAATCATATTTGGCCTGAATCAAACTCAATTTCGCCTTGTCCAAATTTGTTTTCTGCAAATTGTAACTTACAAAGTCAATCGTACCTGCATTAAAGCGACTTTCCGAAGCCCTAAAAGATTCTTCTAACGCAAATACTTGTACGTTCCCCGCCTCATATCTCTTCGCCGCATTTAACATATTTACATATGCCTGCTCAATATTTTGACGCAATGTTAATCGTGCGCGTTCCGCCTCTATCTCCAAATTCATGCGCTGTAAATTAGCCTGCGAAACCCGTGTCTTATTAAAATTTTTGGCAAAAATAGGAATGTTTAAATTCAACGAGATCACCTTGTTTTGCGTATTATTCAGCTGATCAAAATAACCAACCGTCGTGCCCTCCCCAAACTTCATCTGAGTCGTTGTGATTGGGTAATTTTGTCCAGCTATAGCTACATTTCCTAAATTAACCGTTTGAGAACCTAAAATTTCTACTGATTTTAACGCGTTGGACTGATTCGCAGACCAGCTCCCATTCAAGGAAATACTTGGCAGACGGAATGCTTTCGCTACTTCAATACTTTTTGCCGCCCCCTGAACACGGAAATCTGCCGCCCGAATTAATGGTTGGGCCGATAACGCTTTAGTATATATATCGGCAATACTGACATCATAGGCCTTAGTACTTGGCACCGGAACCTGAATACGCTCCAGCTCAAATAGCTGAATACTCGAATCATTTAGCAACTGCAAAAGCGTTAATTTATTGATGTCCAAATTACTTTGAAACGTCACTAAGTTCGACTCCTCGTTGGCCAGCTGCGCCTTCAAATCCAATAAACTCGAATTTGCTAATGACCCAGCGCGCACTAATTTCTCTGTTCTTTCAATCTGTAATTTCGTAATATCCGTTTGAGTTTTAGCGATGCTCAATTGGTCTTCCGCATTTAAAATAGACAAATACGACAGTGCCACCTGCAACGAAATATTTTCGCGAATAGACACCAAATCCTCCCTTGTGGCCTTTAAATTAAAATCGCTCTGAGATACACTGTTTTTTAATTGGCCCCCATTAAACAACAACACGTTGGCATTCAAGCCGACATTGTAATAATTGATGTTTCGCGAATCATACCCATTCGTGTAGGGATTAATCGAACGACCAAAACTCGCCGCCTGATTCATATTTCCATTCAAAGAAGGCAACTGATTATATTTCGCTTGTTGGTACGTTAACTCCGCATTTTGCAAATTAACCTCATAGGACCTTACATTTAGATTATGCTGCAAGGCCGTCTCCACCGCCTGAGTTAATGTAAGTTTGGTTATTTTAGCATTTCCTTGAATGGCCGTTTGGCTATTGCCAACAAATGGAACAGTTCCCAATAGGAAAAACAATATGGCTAATTTTTTTGCATTCATCTCTTTCAATTTATTTCTGCAATGTTACGAATTTTGACGTGCCCAAAAACTGATTTTTGGATAAACGGCAAGCAATCAGGATAAAAAGCCCTATTTATTGAACTACTTGGTATCGCCTTTTAGCCTCTGCGCGTGAAAACGCATTAAAGTGCCACCATTCATATTCGATCGGCATAAATCCCGCTTCCTTCATCGCATTTCTTAGTATAAGCCGATTTTCGTACGCCTTTTTTGACAATTTGTTGTTTGCCAAAAGCTCCTGCTCTTTGGAAGGATAAGCTAATTCACCAAAAAAATCAAACGTAGTTCCCATATCCAAAGCCTTTCCCTTTTCATCCGCCACAGTTAAATCAATCGCGCTGCCATAATTATGAATGGAATGTTCCCGTGGATCGGCCACATAATTTTTTCGGATATTAGGCGGATATTGAGTCAAAGTATTCCATAAAATCCATTGGATCGATAAAGGTCTAGCCGCATCATAAATCAATAAATGATAGCCGGGCTTGTTGGCCTCCAATGATTTTTGTGCCTTTTTCAGCATATCCACTACTTCTTTCTGTAAATATCCATGCTGCAAGCAGCCATACACATCGCGTTTCATAAAATTATCTTGCGTCGCATATTTTAATTCGACCTTTACGCCAGGAGCCGCTTGGCTAACTTCCACTAATCCTTGCTTTCGCATCGCCGCTTCATACGAACAGTTTTGGGCCAAACCTTGATGCGAAGCAGTCAAAGCAAAAACAATAAATACAGTTAAGTTTGTCAATCGAATCATCAGAAAATGTAGAATTTCCCTAAATTTAGCCAAAATTTATTATTCCCTTTTTCACATGGCTTTAAATTGGATTTGGTTTTTGTTTTTTGGCGTCGCTTTTTTCGTAGCTATCATCCAATTTATATTTTTTGGTAACACCGATATTTTCAAAATTCTGGTCGACGGCATGTTTGATTCTGCCGAAATGGCTGTGATGAAAATCGCTCTTCCGCTCGCAGGTGTCATGACTTTTTTTATGGGCATTTTGCAAATAGGTGAAAAGGCGGGAGCCATCCATTTTTTAGCCCGCCGCATTAAGCCCTTTTTCACCCGACTATTTCCTGAAATTCCACAAGATCATCCAGTCCATGGCCAAATGATCATGAACTTTTCGGCAAATTTATTAGGCCTTGATAATGCGGCAACACCCTTTGGACTTAAGGCCATGCAAGGGCTGCAAGAAATAAATCCCGTGAAAGATACGGCATCCAATGCCCAAATTATGTTTTTGGTTTTGCATAGCGCGGGACCCGTTTTAATCCCATTGAGCATCATGGCGCAACGTGCCATTTATGGTGCTCAGGATGCTTCTGATGTATTTATTCCCTGTTTGATGGCGACCTATGCCACCACCATGACGGGTTTGATTGTTGTTTCCATCAAGCAAAAAATTAAACTTTTTGAACCCGTGCTTTTTGCTTGGATCTCCGGCCTAACCTTATTTTTGGGAGGGATATTGTGGTACTTTAGCCAGTTGCCAAAAGAGTCCATCGAGATCCAATCCAAAGTCTTTAGCAATGGTATTTTATTTCTATTAATCTTCTCTTTTATTGCAGCCGCCTTTCGGAAAAAGATTGACATTTTTGGGACCTTTGTAGAGGGTGCTAAAGGCGGATTCGAAACCTCCGTTAAAATCATTCCTTACCTAGTGGGTATGTTGGTCGCCATCTCCTGCCTCCGCAATTCGGGTGCACTCGGATTTGTCGTGGATGGAATGAAGTGGCTTGTCGCACAAACGAGCTTAGATAATCGCTTTACCGACGCGATGCCTACGGCTCTTTTGCATCCCATTAGTGGAAGTGGGTCGCGCGCCATGATGATCGACACGATGAAAACCTTCGGGCCTGACTCATTTGTAGGTAGGCTTGCCTGTGTATTTCAAGGATCTGCTGAGACTATTTTGTATGTGGTGGCACTTTATTTCGGTTCGGTCCAAGTAAAAAACATTCGCTATACGTTGTGGGCAGGTTTGTTTGCAGACTTGGTTGGAATCATTACGGCTGTAGGCGTGAGTTACCTGTTTTTTGGGTAATGATTATTGAATCGGAACTGATAGAATGAAATTTCCCCCCACTAAATCTTTTTTCCAAGAACCTATATCGGCACCAATGTTAGCTGATAACAATGCATTTTGGCCAAAGACAAAAATTTGTCGTTGCCACTGAAGTCCAAAAGCCAGTTGCTTTTTAACGGGTACATATTCAGCTCCAAAAGAGCCAATTGCATTGCTAAGGCTGCCCCTAAACATGAGGCGGTTTTCTCCAATCATGGCTTCGGCTCCCACATAAAAAGTTTCTACCCGATTATTATCAAAATACACCTCCTTGGACGCGTTTAAATCCGTTTCAGAATCTAAAGTCATTAATGGCGTTCCCATTCCTTTGCCTAAATAGGTCCAGCCTTCAGGATAAATTCCATTGTTAAAATAATTATCAAATCCTCTAATATTTAATCTTTGATCAAATTCTGCCCCTCCTTGTGAGGTTGTATTAAGATATTCGAATATTATTTTCAATAAGCCCTTTTTACGCTTCGTATGATACGAAATACCATGTAAGCCATCCGTTATATTATTTAAATAATACAAAGACCCGTCATCATAAATGCTTTGTCGATACAAAAAGAGTTTTCCCTGTTTTCCTTCTAGCTCGAGCCCAATGTCTAGTGAGCCCAAATGATTTCCAAGACGATTAAAGCCCTCATTAGGACCATAAGTAGCCGTATCCCCGCCAGCCCCAGCTAAAGATTTTGCCGCGATAACGTCTAAATAATCATTAAGTATATTTGTTGGCAGGCCTCCTCCAATTGGCTTATAATTTTTTAAATACCTTTTTGTGCCGCCCCATTGAGCCTGATGATTGAACCCGCCATAAAACTTTATAGGCCAATTGGGCATCCCAATACGACCATATAATGACTTTTGATGTAAATAAACCTGGGAAACATTTTTCCTCTCTTGCTCAAAAAATCCGTGAACAAAGTTACCCTTAAAGCCCAAAAACTGTCCTAAAAATTTGGGATGCCAGTATTCATTAACCACTATTTCAATTTTGGGCATCGGCAGGGCATTCCCTGAATAAATATAAGAACCTGAACTCAATGTAGAGTCGACAAGCCCCTGTATATATTTTTTCCTTCCTGCCGACAATTCAAATATGCCCCATTTTCCTTTCAAATACACCTCCTGAACAAATAAATCTGCTTTGGTTTCCCCCAGATTTAATCTAGCCGAGGCCCCTAAACCCCAATCCATCTTTTTCCCTTTTCGGTATTCTATGTACGTTGACCCGCCCGCATTAACATAATTCCCTTCCGTAGGAACAGCGCCAAACTGATTAGCCCTAAGCCAAAAAGGGGTGTAATTGCTAGATGAAATGCCCCCGCCAAAAAAGAAAGTTGGCACCGCAGCTCTTTGCCCAAAAGACGAAAAGCAAAAAATAACAAGGATCGCATAAATGCCCAAACTCTTCGCCAACATACTTTTTGCTTTTTGAAACATCTCTTTTATTAAAAATCAAATATATAAAATTTATTAATGACTTAAATTAGCCACCAATTCAAATCCCAAACTATCTATACGCAAACGAACCTCATTTTTATTTTTTAATCCGACCACTTCAGCCGTCTGACCTTTAAGTGGCCCTGTGTCAATCGTGATGAAATCACCTACTTTCACCGCTGAGTCCCCTATGACAGAAACCTCCATGTGATCCGATAAAAATTGTTGGATCGCTAATATTTCCCCATCCTGTACCACCGCAGGTTTGTGCAACCAATACACAAAATTAACCACCCCAAACGTTTTTCGCACTGTGGCCCCCTGCGTAATTAAATCGATGTTCACGAAAATATAAGAGCGAAATAATACCTCTTCCACAATCTTTTTCCGGTCCGACCACTGTTTTTTGCGTTTGGTCACTGGACAATAACTCTCTATTCCCGCTTCTTCCAATCTCAGAGAAACCTTTTTCTCCATTCGAGATTTTGTATATACCGCGTACCAAGCCATTCATTCCTAATTTATAACCTTGCGTCAACCAAAGTTCTGTCCAATACTGATTTAATGTCAAAAATAATTCCGTTTTCGGCCTTCAGGCTCGCATAAGGCAAATTTAAAAACTCCTGGTGCGCTACCGTTAAAACAATCGCATCATAATTGGCCCCTAATTCCGTAACCAAATCAATTCCATGCTCTTTTTTCACTTCGGCTTTATTGGCCCACGGATCAAATACATCCACTTCCATTCCAAAATCGCTCAACTCGCGATAAATATCGACGACCCGCGAATTTCGAATATCGGGACAGTTTTCTTTAAAGGTAATGCCCAACATCAAGGTCTTCGCTCCCCCTATTTTTTTGCCTTTTTGAATTAACAATTTGACCAATTTATTTGCCACAAAAAGCCCCATATTGTCATTTACCCTTCGGCCAGATAATATAACCTGCGGATAATAGCCCAAACTTTCCGATTTATGAAGCAAATAATACGGATCAACACCAATGCAATGTCCACCCACCAAGCCCGGTTTAAAGTTTAAAAAATTCCATTTGGTCCCCGCCGCCTCTAATACCTCTGAAGTATCTATTCCCATGCGATCAAATATTAAGGCCAACTCATTCACAAAGGAAATATTGACATCGCGCTGCGCATTTTCAATCGCCTTACTCGCTTCAGCTACTTTGATAGACGATGCCTTATGGGTTCCCGCGACAATAATAGACCGATATAACTGATCCACCCAATCTGCAATTTCAGGCGTAGACCCCGAAGTAACTTTTTTGATTTTCGTTAATGTATTTACTTTATCGCCTGGATTTATCCGCTCCGGCGAATAGCCACAAAAGAAATCTTCGTTAAATTTTAATCCCGAACGCTTCTCTAGCACCGGAACACAGTCTTCCTCGGTACAACCGGGGTAGACCGTTGATTCGCAAATGACCACATCGCCCTTTTTCAACACACTTCCTATCATCTCCGAGGCCTTTAATAATGGCCCCAAATCTGGTTTTTTGAAATGATCAATGGGCGTGGGGACAGTCACAATGAATGTATTGCAACCCGCTAAATCGTTTAATTCGGATGAAAATTTTAACTGTGACGAAGCCTTTAATTGGGCATCGCTTACTTCTTGTGTACGATCATATCCCCGATTTAACTCGGAAATACGCGTTGCGTCGATATCAAAACCTAGCGTAGGATATTGTTTCCCAAACTCCACTGCTAACGGAAAGCCCACATAGCCCAAACCTATAATCGCAATGGATGGATTCATCTCTATTTTGTAAATAATTTGACGTCCGAAGCCATCATGTCTTTCACTAAGGCGGGTAGGTCATATTGTAGGGTCCAACCTAATTGCGTTTTCGCTTTTGTTGGATCTCCGATCAATAATTCAACTTCAGTAGGGCGGAAATAGCGTGGGTCAACAGCTACGACTTCTTTGCCAATGGCCACTTGGTACAACGGATTATTGCATTTTGAAACCTTCGCAATTTCATTCACACCTTCTCCACTAAATTCAACCTCTATGCCCACTTCCGCAAAAGCCATTTTGATAAAATCGCGAACCGTGGTCGTAATGCCTGTTGCAATAACAAAGTCCTCTGGTTTCTCTTGCTGCAAAATTAACCACATCGCTTCGACGTAATCTTTGGCATGTCCCCAATCTCGCTTGGCATCCAAATTACCTAAGTAAATTTTATCTTGTTGGCCCAGCGCAATCTGAGAAACCCCTCGCGTAATTTTACGCGTCACAAAAGTCTCTCCGCGCAACGGTGACTCATGATTGAATAATATTCCGTTCGCCGCAAACATATCATAGGCCTCTCGGTAATTGACCGTGATCCAATAGCCATACATCTTCGCAACAGCATAGGGAGAACGCGGATAAAACGGCGTTTTTTCCGACTGAGGAACCTCCTGCACCAAACCATATAATTCAGACGTAGACGCCTGATAAATTTTTGTCTTTTTCGTTAGTCCCAACAAGCGAACGGCCTCTAAAATACGGAGCGCTCCTATTCCATCTACCTGAGCCGTGTATTCTGGCTCGTCAAAAGAAACTTTAACATGAGACATCGCACCCAAATTATAAATCTCATCGGGCTGCACATCTTGAATAATGCGAATGATATTGGTAGAATCACTCAAATCGCCATAATGCAAGTGAAAATTGGACGAATCCACATGTGGATCTTCGTAAATATGATTGATTCGACCTGTATTAATCAAAGAGCTTCTCCGCTTTATCCCGTGAACCACATACCCTTTAGACAATAATAATTCAGCTAAATAAGCACCGTCTTGACCTGTAATACCAGTAACAAGCGCTATTTTTTGTTTTTGAGACATATAATAAACTTTAAATGGAGGCCAAAAAATTAGTTTGCCTCACGATATAAGGGGCAAAATTACAAAAAATAGCAGAGCGACACAATCAAATTTATTTAATGGGTCGCCCCAAAAAGAATACTATTTATATAATTCTAAAATGGCCGCCTCGTGCTTCGCATAAATTTGCTTCCGCTTTAATTTTAGCGTAGGCGTAATTTCCCCATCTGAAATCGTAAATAAACGAGGCAATAAAACAAACTTCTTCACCTGTTCATATTGGGCCACAGAAGCCATAGTCATCAATACCTCTTCTTCCAATTTGGCGATGACTCTTTTATTTGCAATCATTTCCTGGGGCGAATTTGCATTGATTTCTTGTTGCTTACACCAAACACCCAAAGCGGTAAATTCCGGTATTATCAATGCCGATGGAAACTTTTGGCCTTCGCCCGTCACCATACATTGTTCGATAAAAGATGATTCCTTTAATTTATTTTCGACCAATTGGGGAGCGACGTATTTTCCGCCCGAAGTTTTGAAAATTTCTTTCTTGCGATCGGTTATTTTTAAATATTTTCCATCCACAAAAATGCCTATGTCACCCGTATGGAACCAACCGTCCTTGTCAATCGCCTCGGCTGTTGCCTCCGGATTTTTATAATACCCAGGCATGATCGAATCGCCTTTGGCTAAAATCTCCCCATCCTCGGCAATTTTCACTTCCACGCAATCTAAAACAGAACCCACGCAACCCACTTGAAAATCTGGTGGATTTACCTTAGAGATCGATATAATGGGCGATGTTTCCGTTAATCCATATCCTTCCGAAACAGGGATTCCGGCTGCCCAAAACACCCGAGATAAGCGTGGTTGTAAAGCGGCAGATCCAGAAGCGATTAATCTCACTCGGCCCCCAAGAGCCTCTTTCCATTTGCTGAAAATCAATTTTCGATAAAGCCCAAGCTTGAGCGAATCGATTAATCCCAATTTTTTCATGGGATCATAGCTTAAGCCAAACTCGATGGCGCCAAAAAACAAGGTTCTTTTGATCCCCGTAAGCTCATTGCCCTTCGCCATGATTTTATCATAAATCTTTTCTAATAATCGTGGCACTGAAGTAAACATGGTCGGCTGAACCTCTCTGATGTTATCGGCAATGGTTTCCATGCTTTCGGCATAGTACGTTGAAGCGCGATAAAACAAATAAACATAAATCGTCGTGCGCTCATAAATATGGCATAATGGCAAAAAGCTCAGGGTCCTGTCGCCATTCATTAATCCAAAATAGTTTCCTCGGTCAGTAGATTTAATATTGCTGACAATATTATGATGCGTCAACATCACCCCTTTGGGGCGCCCGGTCGTTCCAGAGGTATAAATTAAAGTCAATAAATCGTCCGGCTTAACAGCATCCATCAAATTTTGCAAAATGCTTGCATCTTTTCCTTCACCCTTTTCTTTCACCGTGGACCAAGATTTCGCCCCCTCAACGGGATCAAACGTAAAAATCTCTTTAACGCCTTTGTTTTTCTTAGAGGCTTCCTTTGCTTTAAAGTACAAGTCTTCGCCCTCAACAAACACAAATTTTACTTCTGCATTTTCAAAGATAAATTCGTAATCTTCAATCGTGATCGTCGGATACATGGGCACCGTTACGCCCCCTATAATTTGCGTGGCAAAATCAACAAAGTTCCAATGTGGCCTATTTCCTGAAATAATCGCGACTTTTTCTCCAGGCTTTAAACCTAGTTCCAACAGGCCTAGGGCGATTGTTTGAATGTTTTCTAGCGCTTCTGAGCTGGAGTATTTTCTCCATTCTCCGTCTCGCTTTTGACAAAATAAATCAGGAATTTGATGCGTTTCAAGAGGTTTTAACAAATCGAAAACCCGGGTGAAGTTGTGGTTTATTGACATATTTAAATAGATTTTAAATCAAAGTTAATGGTTTGTGCCGAACCTAAATAGTACTATTAAATTATTTTTTTGCATTGTTTAACATTACCCTTACATCACTTAGGTGTAAACTACTAGGATATTGTTTGATAAATAAAAGAAATGGCTCACTATTGGCCGTATCGCTTAACGTCAAAAAATAAAATAAAGCATCGTCGCCATAAATATCCTCGGGAAACTTTTTAAAAATTTCCCAATACATTTCTTTGGCAAGCGCATTCTCTCCTTTTTGTCTCGCTCGAGTAGATCTAAGATATAAAATATCGTCTTGTAAGCTTTCTTGTTTGTTCTGATTTGTCACGATTGCCAACAAAGAATCCCCCTCGGCCCACCTTTTTTGATCATACATAAATCGGATGTTGGCAAAATTTTTCAAGCCCACCTCCAAAGAGTCTATTCCTGTATTATCCTCAATCAATAAGCTTAATTCTAGCGCATCGTTGGCAATCTCCCTTTGTGTTCCCTGCTTTAAAATATCTGCGAGCTCTTTGGCTAATTCAAAATCTCCGGTATAAAAATACAATTTGGCCGTTTTGATTTTTGCTTCGTAGGCCAGCGGGGAATCTTTGACTTGCTTTTCCACTTGAGCATATTGAATTAATGCATCGTATTTTTTTCCTTCATACGTTAAAATATCTCCGAGCTCCAGTTTCATTTGCGCTTGTAAATCGAGATCATTTTGCGCCAACAAAATTCCCTTGTTTAATACTATAACCGCAGAATCCAATTGCTTTAATTGGTATGCATACAATTTCGCCTCCTGCCAATATGAACTCATTGATATGGCATTATCCCCCCGGTCACTTCTTAATTTCTGGTAAGCACTAATTAAATTCCTCACTTCGGCTATTTCCGGATTCTCTTTTCTCAAAACAACTTGTTCTCGGGCGGCAATTGACATTTGTTGCCAACGGGGCTTTTGATTGGATCCGGGATAACTTTTAATCAAGTAATCAAATATTTGACTAGCCAAAGGCCATTGCTGACTTTGAAAAATATAGGAAGCAAATTCTAACAAGCGCTTACCCTGCTCATTTTTATATCGCATATCCAAAGCCCTTCGCTGATTCCAAGCCTTGTCCCAATCCCCATTAAAAATATACGTACTCACTAACAACTCGATTAAATTAGGATCATTGGGAAATTGTTGGATTTTCTGAATGAATAATCGCTCTATTTCTGAAAAGGGAATTTGTTGTTCATATAATCCATAAGCAAATTGCTGCACCAAAGATAAATCTCCCGTTTTTAATAAGTTATCCACATTCCTTCCACATTCATCAAGCCATATTAATGCTAAATTATCTTCATTAAACAAATTATAGGCATAATTAGTAAATAAATCACCATTAATTACATGATTACTTACAAATTCTTCCAGTAGCTTGTTTCGCTTTTTTTCATTTTTAATTAATTGAATGGATTTGAATTCAGATTTGAACTTTTGATTGGAAATAGAATCTTGAACAATCAAATGATTATCTAGGCCAAAGACTTGATTTAAAATCAGACAGAAAAAGAAACACTTTATCCACATAGTATAATTAAAAGAAATAAAATTTTAAATACATCTTTTTTGTTCTTCATTATTGATGTCTGTGGATAAGTGGATAAGTCTAAAATAGCTTTTCAACTAGCAGATAATTAAACACTTATATTTTTCAATGCCATTATTACTAAGTGGATAAGTTTTCATTTGGTTGTGGATAAGTAATTAGTTATCCACAAGCACTTGGCCAAATTTTATTTATACACAATGGGCCTTTAACTTTGTGGATAACATGTGTACAATTTGGGCACTTATCCACATTAGTTTTGGGCACTTATCAATAAATCAGTAATTTGAAAATTTGCCTTTAATTTCACTTTTCCCTCTAAATAAAAGACGCTTTCCGGCTTTATTTTTAATATAAAATTGCCAATATCTTTATATCCATTTTTATTTGTGTCTTCGATGGCCCTAATCATATAGACGCCTGGTTCAATATGTAAAAAATTGAATTTTTGGCTTGTATTCTGTTCATATAAGACTTGCATGTTAGCGGCATTCAGAAGTTGTACTATATAGTTACTAGGCAGCTCGCCGACCTTTCCCTCTATGCTTCCGTACTCTTCTAAATCCTGGAATTGAAATGCTTGTTTTTGGACGTCGCTGGAATCATTTTCGACACTAACGAAGGCCCCCTTTTCTAGGTTAAGTAAAAATTTCGCCCTGTACGGCAAAAACGATCGTTTAATGGTCAATTGGTTAGAATATTTGTTCCACATGTACGCTTCATCGGGCAGCGTGATAGTTTCGTTTTCTTCAGTTATAAATTGGACTCGTTTGCTATCCCAAGAAACAACAGGTTTAGGAAAGCCTAAGACCAATGAATCCTCTGGCGAAACATATTTCCCCTGAGCCGGCAGATAACTTACCTGTAAGGTTGTTCGAACAATCTTTTCTTTTTTAATTAGCTCCCGGAATTTTACTTTTAAGGGTATTTCAATTTTCCTATTTAGCGAGTCTGTCACGTTGGCACTCAGGAACAACGTGTCTTTTGCCTCCTGGTTTTTCACATAAATTCGGATGTTTTTATTTCCTTCTATTTGGTAGACGAGGCCTTTCTTGTTTTCTAATTCTAGGTCCTTAATTCCTCGGCTCATTTCATATAAAACCGTTTTGGCTGTGCTTGTTGTTTTGGTAACTTTTAGAGGATCTAGATTTTGAAGCGAGATAGAAAAATTCTTGGTTTCATTTTTGTTTAGGGTAAAAAATGGCTCCGTCAAAAAATCAACCGGTTCTTTACTCGAGTTATACAAAAGGTTGTTGTTGGCATCTATAAATGCAGCCATATAATACTTCCCTTGTGCCAAATTCTCTAAGGTATAAATACCCGAGGTATCGGTCTTTGTGAAATAATAAGGCTTTGCCTTATCGATTCGAAGTGTGTCATTATAGGGATATAGGCCCACCAAAACATTTTCAAAAGCTTTATTTAGGTCGACCAGTTTAATTTTCCCTGTAATACTTAGAGAATCAATCGTGTTTGATGTGCTAAATACGAGTTTGATGTTTTTGCCAACATTTCTTTCTGACATATCTTCGATCGAATTTCTAAAATTGAAGGTATAGGTTGTTTGGTCTTTTAGGGAGCTGTCCAATAATATGCTCAAGCCATTGGGCCGAATACGCGTTTGGTAGGTGCCTATATTGGGCGTGATAAGTAATTCTTGATTTAGATTTCTAACGTTGACATATTCATTAAACACTAGCTCCAATTTTTTCCCTTTGTAATTCTTACTCTTATTGAGCGGAATGGAAGTGACCAACTTAGGCGCAAGTGTATCTTTTTTTCCACCCGGAGGGCTAGCCATTTGTGCACAACTTTGAATCATTAATAAAGCCGTGACAAAAAAAAAGAAAAGGAGAACAACCTGTTTGCTTCGAAGATCAGACATGCTCAAAAATATATAAATTACTTGAATAATTTCCTTTGCCAAAATAGGCGCTTAGGTTAGACCACAAACCGACCATAAATGAGCGGATCAATTTCTTCTTGCCCGTTTTATATTCATGACTGAGTAATGAGATATAAAAACTATCAAAAATCTGGCCCCTAGTTGATTTTAATTTAAACCCATGTTTTTTAGCCAAGGACTCGATTGTACTTGGGTCGAAATGGTAGATATGTCTTGGGACATCATAGGCCGCCCAATGCTCTTTAAAATGTTGTGCATCAAAACTTTTAGAATTAGGCAATGCCAAAAGTAAGACCCCCTCTTTCGCGATTCTAGATTTGAAAAAGGTAAAATATTCCTCAAGCTCATACACGTGTTCCAGTACATGCCAAAGGGAAATCAATCTAAATTTTTCTTCTTTAGGAATTTCTTTGATCGAAGGATAAATATCAATGCCCAGCATGGACGTGGCTCTTGCAGCGGTTACGGGGTCTAACTCCATTCCGCTAATTTTCCATCCGGCTTTTTGACATGCATGAAGAAAGTGACCATTTCCACAACCAATATCTAGCAGCTCAATATTGCCTGTTTTCTCTTTTTCGATCCACCGCGCTTTTTGTTTTAAAGTAAAATTTCGAATTAAGTGGTAGAGCTTATTAATGATTCCTTCTTGGGTATCGCTATGTGAAATGTAATTGTCCGACTTATAATAAGGACCTGCCTCGGAGGCGGTTGGCCTAGGATTTGTAAACAGTAATTCGCACGCCTGGCAACGAGTGACCTCGAAGGTTTCTTTAGAGACGGTATAATCTTTTGCCGTTAAAAAGGGCAATATTTTTGTTTCACCGCAGGCAGGACATGAGCTTAGTTTTTCCATCATTATCGACCCATAAACAAAAGTAAAATAGAAACATCGGAAGCCGAAACGCCGGAAATCCGACTTGCCTGTCCTATGGTTTCAGGCCTAATGGCTTTTAGTTTTATTCTTGATTCGGTGGACAAGGTTTTGATTTTATCGTAATCAAAACTTGCTGGAATCGCTAAGTCTTCCATAGTTTTCATTTTGTCAACCATGAGCCTTTCCTTCTCTATATAGCTCTCGTATTTAACAATGATTTCTACTTGTTCTAATTCTTCATTCGTATAGCCGTTTTTAATTTCCTTGAAATGCTCGTTGGTCAGCAACGCCTCAAAACTTAAATCAGAACGCCTTAATAAATTGACCAATGGCGTGCCTTCTCGGATAGGGGAACTTTGATTATTTTCAAGCCAATCGTTTATATTTTCAGGGCGAATTTTAATCATTTTTATTTCACTCATTAGAGCAGCCACATTCGATTTTTTCTGAACGAAGCGGTCCATTCTTTTTTGTGTGGCCAGACCCAGTTTAAATCCTTTGTCGGTCAATCGCTCATCCGCATTGTCTTGTCTAAGCAAGGTTCTAAATTCGGCCCTCGACGTAAACATACGATAAGGCTCATCTGTTCCTTTGTTGATCAAATCGTCAATCAAAACGCCTATGTAGGCATCAGATCTTGACAAAGTAAAGGGATCTAAATGATGTGTTTTTTGATGTGCATTAATTCCCGCCATTAGTCCTTGGCAAGCCGCTTCTTCATATCCCGTTGTCCCATTAATTTGACCCGCAAAAAACAGACCACTTATTCTTTTTGTTTCAAGCGTCGACTTTAATTGGGTCGGAGGGAAATAGTCATACTCAATTGCATATCCAGGCCTAAACATTTTGGCTTTTTCAAATCCAGTAATTAATCGAATGGCCTCAAATTGTATTTCTTCTGGGAGCGATGTTGAAAAGCCATTGACATAGATTTCTACGGTTCTCCAGCCTTCTGGTTCCACAAAGATTTGGTGACTGTCTTTATCAGCAAAGCGATTTATTTTATCTTCTACGGATGGGCAATAGCGCGGCCCTAATCCTTTTATTCTTCCCGCAAACATCGGCGATTTATCAAAGCCTTTTCTTAATGCTTCGTGAACTTTTAAGTTGGTATGCGTGATCCAGCATGAGCGCTGTTCCTTAATATGGGTCTCGCTCAAATATGAAAAAGAGCTTGGGTTTTCGTCTCCCTTTTGCTCTTCCATCGCAGCATAATCTAAGCTCCTTCCGTCTACCCTAGGCGGCGTGCCGGTCTTCATTCTGCCCGACTCAAAGCCCAACTCAAGCAATTGTTCCGTAAGCCCCATCGCCATTGGTTCCGCCATTCTCCCCCCTCCAAAATTCTTCTCTCCTATATGGATGAGCCCATTTAAAAAAGTTCCATTCGTTAACACGACATTCGGCGCAAAATAGCTCATGCCCATACGCGTCTTTACCCCCTTTACTTCATCATTTTCTAGGATGATTTGTTGGACCGAGTCTTGCCAAAAATCTACATTCTTATTTTCTTCCAATGCCCAACGCCACTCCTCCGCAAACCTCATTCTGTCTGATTGGCACCTAGGCGACCACATTGCCGGACCCTTTGATCGATTCAGCATTCGAAATTGTATCATGGTTTTGTCGGAAATGATTCCAGACATTCCACCCAACGCATCTATTTCTCGCACAATCTGCCCTTTGGCTACCCCGCCCATAGCCGGGTTGCAGGACATTTGTGCAATGGTTTGCATGTTCATGGTAATGAGCAAAACGCGCGAACCCATTTGTGCTGCTGCATGTGCCGCTTCACAACCTGCGTGTCCCGCTCCTACTACTATGACGTCGTATGTATATTGCATGCAAATTTTATTGGGTGTTCCACGTGAAACACGTAATGTATTTATATGTTTTTAAGGTGTTCGTTTTCCTTGTTTCTCATCAACTCTTTTTGGGCCGTGTCCTTGTCTTTATAGCCTGCAAGGTGCAATAATCCATGAACCATCACTCTCTTTAATTCTGATTCGGCGGTGTCAAATTTTAACGCATTTTCTTGAACCCTTTCAATGGAAATAAATATATCTCCCTCAATCATTTTGGGGTCCTCTGAATTGTCGAATGTGACAATATCGGTTAAGGTGTCGTGGCCCAAATATTTTTGATTGATGCCCAATAAATAAACGTCGGAACAAAAAATATAATTCAGCCCTCCTATTCTAAAGCCTTCAGCTTTCGCCGCCTCTTTAAGCCAAGCCTTATGTTTCAGCTTTTCTTTTAACTCAAATGTTATGTCTTCGGTTAAGAATGCAATCATATTTATTTTTCAAACTACGAATTTACGAAAAAGCATCTTCGAAATGCTCAATTTTGATGGCTTGCGGGTAAAAATTAACCGAAATTGCATCAAAACGGACCTCTTGGTGCCAATTATTATCCATTTGATAGGCGTCTGCTGCTTGAAATAGCATGTGTTTTTTATGTTTACCTATGCTATCCTCGGGATTTCCGTGAAATGTTTTTTGTAATGATTTAACTTCGAAAAAAACCAAGAACTTGCCAAGCTGTCCAATAATATCAACTTCTGCCCTACCGGATCTATAATTTTTCTCAACAATTAAATAACCTAAGTTCGTTAAATATCGGGCCGCTAGCCACTCCGCCTGTTGGCCTTGCTTTAAATGTTTCGCCATTCTCGTATATTTGTTTTGGCCAAAGTACGAGCTTTGTTTTTATGATTAGACGCGACGAGCCCCACATGTACCATCAGAATAAAAAAGTCCAAGTTGTTGATTTAAATCTTGTGCCGTACCAAGAAGCTTGGGATATGCAGGAAAGCCTCATGTCGGAGATATCTGGAATTAAATTGGCCAACCGGGATTGCACTCAAACCGAAACAAGCATAACGCCCAATTATCTTTTGTTCTGTCAACACCCTCATGTATATACCTTAGGAAAGAGCGGTGACGCCTCACACCTACTGGTGCGCGAAGAGTTTTTGCACACCATCAATGCGACGTTTTTCAAAACAAATCGAGGGGGCGACATAACGTATCACGGGCCAGGCCAACTCGTTGGCTATCCCATTTTTGACCTAGAGAATTTTTATACCGACATTCACCTGTACCTAAGAATGCTCGAAGAAGCCATCATTCTTACCTGTCAAGATTACGGCTTGATCGCCGGCAGAATTAATGGGCTAACCGGCGTTTGGATAAATCACGAGTCTGACCAAGCAAGAAAAATTTGCGCTTTTGGTGTAAAAGCATCCCGCTGGATTAGCATGCACGGCTTTGCATTTAATGTCAACTCCGACCTATCTTACTTCGCACACATTGTACCCTGCGGAATTTCCGAAAAAGGAGTAACCTCTTTGAGTCATGAATTAGGCATTGACGTCAACGAATTTGAAGTAAAAGAAACCGTTTTAGGCCACCTTAGTGACTTATTTGGATTTGAAATCATTCGCGTTCCACGTGAAACGATATCTGCATAAATTAATGAACTAGTTCCACGTGAAACAAAAATGGAGACCATAAAAAACTTTAAGAATACATTATTCATTGACATCGAAACAGTAAGCGGATCCGAGAATTTTTCCTCGATTTCTAATAAAATGAAAGAATTCTGGGTAAAAAAAGCGAAGAATTTGGTTAATCTAGCCAATATCTCTTTGGAGGAAATGTATTTTGAGCGGGCCGCTTTGTATGCTGAGTTTGGCAAAATCATTGTGGTTGGGATGGGATTTTTGTTTGTCAATAAGCAAGGCGAGCTTTCGTTGAAGGTTAAGACCATTGCCAATGCAGATGAAAAAGTGTTGCTGCAAGAGTTTATTGCTTTCATCAATAAAACATATAAGTCTAGGGAGCTTACGCTGGTGGCTCACAATGGAAAGGAATTTGACTTTCCGTATTTGTGTAGGAGAATGCTTGCTAATGGACTGGAAATCCCGAAATCATTGCAATTACAAGGCAAAAAGCCGTGGGAGATTATACACCAAGACACGATGGAAATGTGGAAGTTTGGCGATCGAAGATCGTATAGTTCATTAGAGTTGTTGGCTGAATTAATGGGGATCGAAGGCGCAAAAATGGATCTTTCTGGTGATCGGGTAAATCACGTTTTTTATAAGGAAAATGGCTTAGGTCGAATAGCAGCTTATTGCGGAGACGATGTAATCATTGTGGCCCAACTATACCTAAGGTTTCATTTCCTAAGTATTGTTGAGC
Source organism: Spirosoma fluviale (assembly GCA_945866095.1). Classification (GTDB taxonomy): domain Bacteria; phylum Bacteroidota; class Bacteroidia; order Cytophagales; family Spirosomataceae; genus Aquirufa; species Aquirufa fluvialis_A. Next base: position 34,562 of record CAMBGA010000004.1, on the reverse strand, counting down.
CACAGAATATTGAAAAGCTGTAATTCTTATAGTATTTTAGCTGGATTTCCGAACACTCGTTTGCCGATGGGTATATTTTCTATCACTACGCTCCCTGCTCCTACGGTTGACCCTTTGCCAATGGTCAAACTTCCTACGACAGTAGAACCGATGCCGATAAATACATTCTTGTCAATTTTAGCCCCTTTTCCTACCGTTGATCCAGCGCCGATTTGAGAAAATTCTTCAATGATTACGCCGGTTTCGAGGGTTACGCCTGGACCTATGATTACATTGTCTGCTATTTTAGTTTCAGGGGAAATGATGGAACCTGCGCCGATGTAAATTCCATAGGACAAACTCTTCACATTAGCGATCAACGCATTGGGATGAATGGCATTAACCGGTTTTGTTTTTCGGTCTTCTTCGATAGTTTCAATCATTTTTTTTCTTTCAATGGGATTTTCTAGGGCAACAAATACGCCACAGGTTTTGCCAATTAAATCCCAATAGGTGTTTTCTTCTGTGTTGCCCAATACAGGAATTTCGCCTATTTCGGTTCCTTGCTTTTTGGGATCGTCGTCCAAGAAGCCGTAAATGACTACGTTGTTGATTTGTAATATGTGAGCTACTTCTATGGCAAATGGATTTACGCCTATAATAATTACGGGTAATGATGTCATTGTTATTTGTTTATTTTATTTGTGTAATGTGTTAAATCAAAAGCTGTTTGATTGTTCATGGTCATTTGTAAGGAGGTATAATTTTTTCCTTTTTCAAGGTATTGAAGTTCGCTTAATTGATAATCACTTGCGTCAATTTCAGTCAATCCTGAATAAATGCTAAGGTCTCCAATTTCCTCTAATGTCCAGGTAAATATAATTTCACCATTGATATAATCTTCGCAGATGTTGAGTCCAATATCAGCCCTTACAGCTTTTTCTTTGTTATCAATGGGAGCATTTAATAGCTTAATATCAAAGATATTTCTTTCATTGGTTAGCAAAGATTGGTAGGTTGAAATCTCCTCCGTTTTCCATTCTTCGTTGGCTATGGCATAGAAGGCATCTAGTAATAAGCACGCATTCGTTTTTCGTAAGGATTGTTTTTCTAAATCCCAACCAGCGCCCCCAGATTCTAATAGAATTAAACCAAAGTTTTGGCCTTGAAAATAATCACCAAAAGCCCTGGGGTTATATTCATCGGTCCATATGGCAATTTTGTTCGGATAAATTTCCTGTACAATTTGGGTTAGCCTGTTGGCCAATTTTCCTGCTCGCAAGCGCGAGTCTGTCCATGTTCCCGTCTCATCCCCTGTCGTCGCAAGTAATGCGATGTGAGTTTGGTGTGTGGTATTTCCTACTGAATACAATCGATGTTGATCATGTAAATTGAAGGAGAACAATGGATTTATTTGATGCGCCCAATCGTGTAAAATTTTCGCCTCAGGAGAGTTTAATTTACTTGCATCTCGGTTCATGTCTATGCCTAATGCAGTTTCTCTTGTCCACCTTTCGGCCCCGTCAGCGTTTAATCTTGGAATAACAAATAAGGTAATGTTTTGATGCAATTTTTCCCTTATTTCATCGAACGCATCCCCTTTCTGGGATAAAAAAAGAAAAATATCAGCTAATGCCATCGTTGCCGTTGCCTCATCTCCATGCATTTGTGACCACGCGCAAATATGGATGGGTCCTACGCCAAATTTCACTTGGTGTATGGGTTTTCCTTCATACGTTAGGCCTATTTCCGAAACGTCTAACAAGGGACTTTTCTTCCATTCGTCGATCAATTGTAACCACAGTACATAGGAGAAAGCTCGTTCTTTAATTCGAGTCTCCTTGAAGGAATCGTAATGTTTTTCAATATTTTTATACATTATTGATAGGGTGTTTTTGGGATCCATTTGGCAACCATTTGAGATTTAAATAAACCCGTATTTCCTGATATGTACATGACGAGGCAAGTTACGATTAAATAACATGCCCAAGCAGATGGGCCAAAAAGTTCAATGCCCATGCACAATCCCGTGATTGGGGTTTTCGTTAAGCCACAGTATAAACATACAAATCCTATGGCAGCTAAAAATGCATGGGGCAATTGGATCCATTCGGAAAGTGATGAAGTTGCATGAGAGCCAATTAAAAATAATGGAGTTGCTTCGCCTCCTTTAAAACCCAAGGCAAGGCTTAGCGTCGTTGCTATTAATTTGGGTCCGGCAAATTTTATATTGGAATATGTTTCTTGAAATGGTTCTAATAAATATTCTGATCCCAAACCAATACTAGATTTGAAAATAGGAATTTGAAATAAGACGAAGAGAATTAACCCTGAAAAGAGTCCTTTGAGAATCGTTTGTCTGGGCAATTGGGCGAGCAGATTTGAAATATTCGATTCTAAGCGCTTATAAATTAGGCCAATTATACCTAAAAATAGGCCAATACTGATCAATTTGGCCCAAAATAGCATTGAAATTGGCGGTAAAAAAACGAGGGGATAAAATACATGTTTTGTGCCCCACACGTGTAAACTGATGAAATTCGCTAAAAAGGAAGCAGAAATGCAAGCAATTAGGGAAGGCCAATGAATTTTTCCAACGGTTCCGATTTCAAATCCAAAAAAACAACCGGCCATGGGAGTTCCAAATATGGAAGAAAATCCAGCGGCCATTCCAGCTCGAATCCAAATGGATTTTTCTTGTGAAGGGCAGTTCAATTTTTGTAAAGCCATTTGGGCTACATTTCCCCCGAACAAAACCGCGGCTCCTTCTCGGCCTACAGATGCGCCGACCAAATGACTTAACCAAGTACTGACAATGGCATAGATTCCTGAAATTCCTGCTTGGGGATTCCTGCTTGATTTATCTTCATTTATTTGAGTAACTAAATCATTGGCACTCCCATTGGAAAAAGGAAAGTCGTATGTTTTAATGACATGGAAAAAAATTCCTACTAATGGAAGCCCAAACAAAAGCCACGGTGTTTCGTTTCGAATCCAAGCGATTTGTTCCAATCCCCAAAGAAAGAGAGACGACATGGATCCTACTAGAATGGAAATGCTCACTAAAATCCCCAACCTTGTAATCAGATAGATAGGTTTTAATTCCACAGGGTAAAAATTTGTTTCAAAGGTAAGAATATTATTTTCCCTACCTTTGCAAAATTAAACAAAGCCAATTCTAATGAGTGAGTTTTTACGTTTGGGATTGAATCCACAATTACAACGCGCTTGCGATGTTGTTGGGTATTCTTTACCAACTCCCATTCAGGAGAAGGCAATTCCCTTATTATTGCAGGGCCACGATGTGTTAGGAATAGCTCAAACGGGAACAGGTAAGACTGCGGCGTATGCTTTGCCGATTTTAATGCGATGCAAATACATGCAAGGGAGCTTACCAAGGGCCCTGATTTTAGCCCCCACCCGCGAACTTGTCATGCAAATCCACGAAGTGATGGTGGGTTTGGCGCAGTTTACTGACTTAAGAATATTAGCTCTTTATGGAGGCCTAGGCCCCAAAACCCAGATTCAAACCCTAGAAGCTGGTGTCGATATATTAGTTTCAACCCCCGGTCGCTTTTTAGAATTATACCGCAAAGAAGCCATTGGCACCAAAGATTTGAAGTACCTGATATTAGATGAGGCGGACAAAATGATGGACATGGGTTTTATGCCTCAAATCCGTCAAATTTTAGAAAAAATACCCTATAAAAAGCGTCAAAATGGATTGTTTTCGGCAACTTTTCCCGAGAAAGTTGAGAATCTTTCCCATGAGTTTTTAGAGTTTCCGCATAAAATTGAAGTTACTCCGCAGGCTACTCCAGCGAGCCAAGTCACACAATATGTTTATGAGGCGCAAAACGTTCAAACCAAATTAAATGCACTTTCACATTTCTTGCAAAACCCTGTATTTGAGAGAGTTATGATATTTTGCAGGAGCAAAGATATTGTGAATCAAGTCGAGAAATATTTAAGTTTCAGAGTAGTTCCTGTGGATCAAATTAGAGTGATACATTCCAACAAAGGTCAAAACACACGTATAAATGCGATGCAGCAATTTCGAGAGGGCAGTATTCGGGTTTTGGTTACAACGGATGTGGCGTCACGCGGGATTGATATTCCTAAGGTTTCTCATGTGATCAATTTTGATGTACCATTAATTTATGAAGATTATGTGCATCGGATCGGTAGAACAGGGCGTGCGGAACAGGTAGGCGAGTCTATTACTTTTATTACTTTGGCGGAGACGTATCATTGGCATAAAATAGAAGAAATAATCCAGCAAAAAATAGAAATTACAGCATTGCCGGATGACATAAAGGTGGAAGAGACGCCATTCTTAGAGCATCAAGATATGCTGAGGTCGGTGGATGAACAGCGAAAAAGAGAGGATCCTGATTTTAAAGGAGCCTTTCACGATAAAAAATGGGTGATTAAGGCTAGGGCTAATGGAAATAGAGCTGCACTTAAAGGTTTAGGTAAAAATGGATTAACGCGTAGTGGAGCGGTGGCTCAGGGCGTTAAAACTGGGCCTAAGGCAAATGGAAAGACCGCTGGCAAACCTGGACCGAAGGGGCCAGATCGAAATAATCGACCAGGAAGAAATTCAAAATATAAGACAGCCGCACCAGGAAATAAAAAGAAACGATAGATTTGTGATATGAAAATAGTAAAAGTTATTACGTTGTTGATGTTTGTGTCAACACTAACTTGGGCCCAAAAACCAGTTAAATACCAAGTATTATTTGGAAATAAAGCGCTGCCACAAAAAGATAAGTTGGAGTTAGACCAATTTATAAGCAGTTGCGATGCAAGTTTTGCTTCCAGAAAAGAAGCCGCCAATTTCTTCGCAGAGCGTGCTTGGGAGTTTGTGGCTTTAGGTAAATTGGACACAGCGACTTATCGATTTAATTTGGTTAACGCTTTAGACACTTCCAGCATTGATGCCTTTTGGGGTTTAGGGGTTATTACCTTTCAGAAAAAGGATTATCCTTTGGCCAAGCAATTATTGGCAAAAGGATTAATTTCAGATCCAACCCAGGCACTCATGCGCGTGGACTATGCCATTGTACTTTTGAGTTGTTATTTAGATGGTAAGGATTGTGGAACTTTGGCAGAAGCAGATGCGGAGCTGGCTCAGTCTTTGAAAGACGAACCAAAGAACGCTAATGGGTGGATGAAAAGGAGCCAAGTGGCTTTTTATCAAGAAAAATACGAACTCGCGTGGACCTATTTTCACGAATGCAGGACCTTAGATATATTGCAAATGGACTTGAATTTTGGTAGCCAATTGGCCGAAAAAATGCCAGATCCTAAAGGAATTTTTAAATAATGAACGATGGGATTACGTTCTTTTTTTGCTAAACCATTTGCCAAACGTGTTGTAAATAAACATCGTTTAAGTCATCAAAATGCGTTAGAAAGGCAGGATTATTGGCTGTCACATCATTTAAAAAAAGCAGAAAATACGATATTTGGGCAGGCTTTTACCTTTGCCAAAATCAGAAATTATTTAGAGTTTAAATCCATCGTCCCCATCGCTGAATATGAGGATTTGAAATCCTATATTGACGAGATGGTCAAAGGGGCTGAAAATATTTTATGGCCAGGAAAGCCCGCATACTTTGGTAAAACATCGGGTACCACTTCTGGGGTAAAATACATTCCTATTTCAAAAGAGTCCATGCCTTTTCATATTCAAGGTGCGAGAGACGCGTTATTGCACTATGTTTTTTACAGTGGGAATGCGGCTTTTTTAGATCGAAAATTGATTTTTTTATCGGGATCTCCCGCTTTGGATATTAAAAATGGGATAGCTACGGGCCGATTATCTGGCATTGTAAATCACCATGTTCCCAGTTATTTAAGGGCAAACCAATTGCCCGCGTATCAGACGAATTGCATCGAAGATTGGGAGGAAAAACTGGCTGCGATAGTTCAGGAAACCTATACTCAACGGATGGGATTAATTTCGGGCATACCTCCTTGGGTTCAGATGTATTTTGATCGATTGGAGGAGTTGACAGGCCAAAAAGTCGGCGATTTATTTCCAGACTTTCAGTTGTTTGTCACTGGAGGGGTCAACTTCGAACCTTATAGGCAAAAATTAATGTCATCGATAGGCCGAGAAGTGGATGTGCTTGAAACTTATCCGGCTTCTGAGGGCTTTATTGCTTTTCAGGATTCAAGCGGCGAGGAGGGTTTATTGCTTAATGTAGACGGAGGAATTTTTTATGAGTTTGTACCTACGGATACGTATTTTTCCGCAGAGCCAAAGAGATTGTGTTTGGCGGAAGTTGAGCTAGGCGTAAATTATGCTCTTTTATTAACTACGAATGCTGGCCTTTGGGCCTATTCCATCGGCGATACGGTTAAATTTGTATCCCTAAATCCATATCGAATTATTGTCACCGGCAGGATTAAACATTTTATTTCTGCTTTTGGCGAACATGTTATTTCGGAGGAAGTAGAGAGAGCGATGAAAGCAGCTTTGACGGCATGTCCGGAGGCTAATATTGTCGAGTTTACCCTAGCCCCACAAATTAATCCTGCCCCTGGCGAACTTCCTTATCATGAGTGGCTTGTTGAGTTTTCGAAGAAACCGAAAAACATTTCCTTGTTTAAAGATGCTTTGGAACAATCCATGCAGCAACAAAATATTTACTATAAAGACTTGATTGTTGGCGGTATTCTCCAACCCCTCGTTTTAACCCCATTAAAGAAAAATGCCTTTATTAATTACATGAAATCGGAGGGGAAATTAGGAGGACAAAACAAGGTTCCTCGCTTATCCAATGATCGCCTTATCGCAGATAAATTAAGCTAATTTTATGCTTTTTTGGCCCAATATTGGCATCAAAATTACAAGTATGCTGGCGATGAACATCGGGATTCCCATCGTACCCAATAGGCTAATCCATAGAGCCAAGTAGATCGGGTAGGTAAATAATAAGGCGGCAAAAAGTACGGAATCAAAAAACACGGTTTGCTTGAATTTCAGGTCAACGCAATATTCGATCATTCGATAATAGGGAAGATGGAAATAATAGGAAAATCCATGCGAGACAAGAGTTTTTTCTAAAGGCAGGTGAATGTTTTTCGACATTTCTTCCATGGCACGCGCATTGAAAACAAGGCGGTCGCTAGATTCAATAATCGGTTTTATAGACCCGATTTCAGTGATGTCAATATTCACACTTTTGCCGATTCCTCTAAATGAATTATAGGCCATTCCGATGACATGAATTTTGGGAAAAACGTCAAGGGCGTGGAGCGTTTCTAAAATTCTAGAGGCGCCTTTTTTAAAGGGTTGAATTTCATGTGTGTTTAAACATATGCCTTCAATGAAGATTAAAACGGCACCGCCGTCTTTCATGATATCAACGGACTCTTGAAATGTGTGGCTATTTCTGTGCAAATGTTCCTTTCCTTCTCCTGCTCTAAATACAGGAATCATACCAATGGATCGAAGTAAATATCCAAATATGGGATTTTGGAAAACATCTCCTCGAGCTAAAAAATGTATTTTTCTTTGATAAAATGCACCTATAATGACGGCATCTAAAAATGAATTAGGGTGGTTGGCCACGATTAAAAGGGGACCCTCGGAATTTAAATAATGAGGATTTACAATATTTACCTTGGGGCAAAATATCCTTAGCGCTAGCTTAACCCAAAATTTTAAAAAATATACCACCCGATAAAATTTAAGTAAAATCTAAATAGTAAAATTGCGTTGTGCAATATTCTTAATTAGCTTAAATTTATGGGAATATTTATAAAAAATGGAAAAAATTGTAAAACAGTTGGCGGAATTGTCAACATATATCCCACAATCCGACAGGCAAAATGTAAGCGTTTCAAATGCCAACATTGGTTGGCAAATAGACCATTCTTTACGAGTAATGAATCAAGTTATTACTGCTTTACTGAGTTCGAATCCAGCGGAATATAAGCCTAAATTTAATTGGCGCAAATCCTACATATTCTTCACAAAGAAAATACCTAGGGGTAAAGTTCGTGCCCCTAAAGGTGTTTTGCCCACGGAAGAAATTACGGAATCGAGTCTAATTTCAAGTGTTGAACAAGCAAACAAAAACATAGTTCTATTAGGCAATTGTGAGCCAAACCACTTTTTTGTCCATCCCTTTTTTGGGCAGGTAAATGTTCGTGAAACATTTGTTTTTATTGAAGTGCACACGGAACATCATTTGAAAATAATTAGAGATATTTGTAAATAAGTGCCCTTGGTTTATAAGCTAAAATGCGAATGGATTGACAGCCAAAATTTTAGGATTTACGGCCCTAATCATTATGACATTGGCAGCCGGAACCTACATTTACATGCAAATTTTTGATTAGACATAAGTCTAATTTTTAACCTTAAATGTCCAATGCATGTTGAATTCAGCAACGACGATTCCTTCCGAATTTTTACCTACAGAAAGACAAGTGATTTTAGTGCTTTCCCCTGTTTGGATCGCTTCTTCTACCGCCATTTCAATTTCTTTTCCTTGATCACAAGTAAATAATATGACCCCAGTTGCCTTTTTTAAAAACTTGGCTTCCATGCCCTCTACCAGCATGCTGACCTTGGGGGACCTTTGATATATTTGGGATAAGGCTAGCATCCCGCTGCACATTTCCGCCGCCATAGCTTCTACTGCAAAGTACATGGAGCGGAAAGGATTTTGATTAAACCAAGAAAGCTTGATGCGAACAACACAAGTCTGAGCATCAAAATGATGGATGCTTAAACCGGCAAAAAAGGCAGATGAAAGTTTTTGAAATAAAAAAAACTTAAATAAGATGGGATGAGTAATGATGGACTTGAATTTATGAAATGAAGGGTTCATATAGCAAAATACAAATTAATTTATAGGGTAAAAAATTGGATTTTTATTCAGCGAATATAGCCAATTAATTTCCCTTCCACTCGATAATTTCGTAACCTTGCACTAGATTTAAACAAATCTAAAATTACATCAACAAACGTATATGGCAGATAATAACACATTAAAAGAAGAAGCCCTTCATTACCATGCGAAAGGTAGGCCAGGCAAAATTGAGGTAATTCCATCGAAAGAAACGGCGTCTCAAAAGGATTTGACTTTAGCCTATTCCCCAGGTGTCGCAGACCCTTGTTTAGAAATTGCGGCTAATCCCGAAGATATTTATAAGTACACGGCGAAAGGGAATTTGGTTGCTGTAATTTCCAACGGAACCGCGGTTTTAGGCCTTGGGGATATCGGACCCGGAGCGAGTAAACCTGTAATGGAGGGGAAGGGTTTGCTTTTTAAAATTTATGCGGATATCGACGTGTTTGATCTTGAGTTGAACACCAAAAATGTAGACGAGTTTGTTCGAACGGTCAAAATTTTAGAGCCCACCTTTGGCGGGATTAATTTAGAAGATATTTCGGCTCCGGAATGTTTTGAGATTGAGGAGCGATTAAAGGCCGAATTGGATATTCCGGTCATGCATGACGACCAACATGGCACCGCCATTATTAGTGCGGCGGCGCTATTAAATGCGTTGGAGATTGTCAAAAAAGATATTTCAAAAGTAAAAATTATCATCAATGGCGCCGGCGCATCAGCTACTTCATGTACCCGGCTTTATTGTTCTTTAGGAGCCCAAAAACAAAACATTTTAATGTTTGATTCGAAAGGTTTGATACATCCCTTTCGGACCAACTTAGACGGCAGGAAGGCTGAATTTGCCAATGATCATTTTTCGCCTGAAACAACTTTGACAGAGGCTTTAGTTGGCGCAGATATATTCGTCGGCCTATCAAAAGGAGACATTCTTTCAGAAGAAATGATTAAGCCGATGGCCAAAGATTGCATCGTTTTTGCGATGGCAAACCCAACGCCCGAGATTGCTTATGACAAGGCATTGAATGCGCGCAAGGATATTATTTTTGCTACAGGTCGGAGCGATTATCCAAACCAAGTGAATAACGTACTTGGTTTTCCATATATTTTTAGAGGGGCACTGGATGTGCGATCGAAAGTAATTAATGAAGAAATGAAATTAGCCGCCGTATATGCGTTGGCAGATTTGGCGAAAAAGCCGGTTCCAGATATTGTTAATTTGGCCTATGGACAGGACAATATTGTTTTTGGCCGGGAATACATAATTCCTAAACCCGTAGATCCGAGGCTATTAATTACCGTTGCCCCAGCGGTGGCTTTGGCGGCGATGAAATCGGGTGTGGCCAAGCATCCTATAGAAAACTGGGAAGCCTACGAACTTCAATTGTCAAAGAGGTTAGGCCTAGATAATACGTTGATGAAAGTGATTATCAACAAGGCCAAAACAAAGCCGAAAAGAGTTGTTTTAGCGGACGCCGAAAACCTTTCTGTTTTAAAGGCGGCCCAAGAAGTATTGCAAGATAAAATTGCAACGCCTATTTTATTGGGAAATCGGGAGGTAATCCAACAAATTTTAGATGAAAATTCGATTAAGTTGCCAGGAGTAGAAATCATTGATCCTTATTTACCGGTAGCGGATGAAGATAAAGAACGCGCAAATCGCTATAGTGAATTATTATTTATTCGCCGACAAAGGCAAGGTTTAAACAAAGCGGAGGCCCAAAAAATCATTCGAAGAAGAAATTACTATGGAAGTATGATGGTCAGTACTGGTGATGCGGATGCAATGATTGGCGGAATGAGCCGTAATTATCCAGATACTGTTCGGCCAGCTTTGCAGGCGATAGGTAGAAAAGACGGTGTTCAAAAAGTATCAGGAATGTATATTTTGATGACTCGTTTTGGCCCTTTATTTTTAGCGGACACAACGGTGAATTTTAATCCAAGTGCGGAGGAAATAGTGGAGATCGCGGAGTTGTCGGCCAAGCAAGTGGAAAAGTTTAATATCAAACCACGCATTGCTTTGATCACCTATTCAAATTTTGGCAGTGCCGAAGGCGAGGATGCCAAAAAGATGAAAAGTGCAGTCCAACTATTAAAACAAAGAAATCCTAGTATGATTGTTGACGGTGAAATTCAAGCTCACCTTCCCTTCAACATGGAGTTGTTAAAAGAGAATCACCCATTCAGCGAATTGGCTGAAAAAGGAGCTAATGTCTTAATTTTCCCCAATCTTTCCTCTTCTAACATCGCCTATAATTTGGTCAAAGAGATAGCCGGGATTGAAAAAATAGGACCTATTTTATTAGGACTTAAAAAGCCAGTACACGTGTTGCAACTTGGTTCGTCCACACGTGAAATTGTCAATATGATAGCGATAGCGGTCGTAGATGCCCAAATGAGTCAATAATGATACAAGTAGAAACACAAATTAGGGATTTATGAGGCTTTTAACCTATTTCGTTTTTCTTGTTTCATTTGCTGCATTTTCACAACAAAATCTCTACGAAAAAGAGATAGCTGCGTTCCGTAAAATACGCATTGATAGCTTACAACATGAAAATGGCTACCTTAATTTATCCGGCTTATTTTGGTTAAAAGAAGGCGAAAATACCATAGGCGCAGACCCCAAAAATGATTTTGTTTTTCCAACAGAGCATTCCGATTCTTTTTTAGGTACAATTATTTTGAATAAAGGAGTTGTAACTTTTAACTCAAATGCAGCAAATCAAGTATTTTCATCGGGCCAATCGGCAAATAAAATGATCATTTTTGAAGACAAAAAAGCGCTTGTTTTATCGCACAAATCGCTTCGTTGGTTTATCATTAAACGTGGAGAAAAATATGCGCTCAGGCTTCGTAATTTAGAGGGAGAATATGTTCGGAATTTTAAAGGAATTGACTATTTCTCTATTGATTCTTCTTGGCGAATTAAAGCAAAATTTGTGGCTACTCACGGTAAAAAACTACATATTACAGACATTACCGGGCGCAATTATTTGGAGGACTCCCCCGGGGAGCTACATTTCACCATAAAGGGGAAGAAGTTCACATTAGAAGCGGGCGGAAATATAGATGAGTTTTTCATCGTTTTTGGCGATTTGACGAACAAAAAAACCACTTATGGGGGCGGCAGATTTTTATATGCTAGTGCGCCGGATAAGGAGGGAAATGTTATTTTAGATTTTAACCAATCGCTTAATCCTCCCTGTGAGTTTACTCCATTTGCGACCTGTCCATTGCCAACTAAAAAGAATAGAATGAATTTGGAAATTACGGCAGGTGAAAAATCAAAAGGGTTTTTGAGTCATTGAAAAGATGCAATTTTCTCATTAGTTTATTTAATTTAGTATTTTAATTCAATGAGCATTTCAACTAAAGTAGACATAGCGATTAATGTTTATGGAAAGCCTTATCAAACGGCTTTAGCTATTCGTTCCTTATTGAAATATTCTGGGGATCATGTGGGTAGAATTTTTATCAAATTAGAAAAAAAGCAACCTTTTGATTTTGATGAAAATCAATTGAAAGATTTAGTGCAAGATTTGGATGTCGTTTATTATAAACCTTCTCTGTTTTTGGGATGGTGGCAAATTCAAAAAAGAAATTGGGGAAATAAATTACTATTTAAAATTCCAATGTTCAGATACTCCATTCGGTATCAATATCCTTGGGAGAAAACGAAAGCAAATTATCTTTTATTAGCTCATAATGACATGGTTTTTCATGGGGATATTTTAGCTAACTACTTAAGTAAAATCGGAGATAATATCGCCATAGGACATATAGGGCAATGTTGGAATTGTCCTGCCCATAAAATTCATTGCGATGGGAGTCGATATTGGGATTATAGGCCTACCATGGATGAACTTTCCGCATTGTATGAAAATTGGCCTGTTGACCGAGCCGTCACTTGGGGACTTATTCAGCCCGAAAAAGCAAGTTGGCCGCTACCGGAGTGTCGGTTGAACGAGCATGCGGCATTGATCAACATGCAATTAGCCCGTAAGCTTACTGCCCCGAAGGGCTCATTTGCCCCCATCGGTTTAATGACGATGGACATAGGAATTAAATGGTTTCAAGATGCTGCAAATGCTGGATACAAAGTCGTTCATGACTCATTTTTTCAATATGCCAAACACGGGATGTTTAATGAAGCGGGTTCTGGTCACGGAGCATTATTTGATGAGAGTCTGTATAAAAAAGAAGAATCACTGGCCAAAGAAATGCTGGAGTCGAAATCTTTTTAGTTCTTCTCAAACCATTTGGCATAATCGATATAATTCATCGCAGTGCGCATGAATATTTCAGCCGCTTCTGGACTTACGGACTTGAGTAATTTGGCCGGATTTCCCGCATAAATACTACCAGAAGGCACACGCGTATTTTGAGTGACTACTGCCCCCGCGGCAATGATACTTCCCGTTTCAATATAGGCCCCATCCATGATGATGGCCCCCATACCCACTAGAACAGAATCTTCAATCGTACATCCATGGACAATGGCATTATGTGCGATAGAAACATAGTTGCCAATCGTTGTTTCTGTTTTTTGATACGTACAATGAATGACGGCTCCGTCCTGTATATTGGAATGATGGCCAATCCGGATCTTATTTACGTCACCTCTTATCACAGCATTAAACCAAATGGTGCAATAATCTCCTAATTGGGCATCGCCTACGATCGTCGCATTGGGCGCTTGCCAATTATGATTTCCAAACTGTGGAGAGACTCCTTTTACCGGTAAGATTAGTGCCATGTGTAGCTGTTTATTCAGGCCATTTGCCTTGTAATTTCATCACTTTTTCGATCACATCTCGAACCGCGCCCTGTCCCCCTTTACATGGTGACACGTATTTTACCGCCGATTTAATTTCTGGAATCGCATCTGCTGGACAAGTACTGAGCAATTTGGGTCTTTTTAATATGTTTAAATCAGGCGTGTCATCCCCCATATATAAAACTTGATCCTCCGAAATGCCTATTTTTTCAAGCCAAGAAAGGTAGGTGCTCAATTTATCCTGCCCACCTAAACTCATGTAAATATCTTGAAACTTTAAATTTTCTAGTCTTTTTTTAACGCCAAGATGTCCGCCGCCAGAAATGACACACAGCGAATATTCGGCCTCCCTTGCCTTTTCGATGGCATAGCCGTCTCGAATAAAAAAACTCCTGTAATGTTCCCCAGTCTCCAGCACATGTACTTGCCCATCCGTCATGACGCCATCTACATCAAAAACGAAGGCTTTTATACTAGAAAATAAAGAGAGTACGTTATTCATATACAGGATTATAAGCCTCAAATATCCTAAATTTTTATGTATTTTTACCTTCTTTTGAGTTTGATTATGCCAAATTTGTTGCGCCATATAAAGATTCTGTCTTATTTAATTTTTGCCTTTATTTATTCGCATAAAGGTCAAGCGCAATCCATTTCGGGTAACCCAGATCGACTTCCTCAAGAAGTCAAGTCCTGGATATCAACCAGCAAATATAAGGATGCCCCCAAAATTGCGGATCAGTTTATTAGCTTTTGGTCTTCAAATACAGTAAGCGAAACGCAAAAAAGGAACTTCAGGCTATTTTGATTCAAATGCCTAAAGTGGGATTTCGAAGTCCTGTCTTGGCATATTTCTTTATACGAATTCTGGTCCAATTCCCCAATGAACCCGTATTGTTTTCGGATTTTGTGGAAGTCTGGAAAAAATTAGTAGCGCAAAAAGATCCCAAAACGGCCATGGTTTTGGCCGAGCAATTGGACTCCTGGTTTTATAATAAGCAATTGACACAAACAGGAAATCTGACCATAAACGTTCAAGGAAACTTACGAATTCTGTGGCCTACGATCCAAACAAAATTAATAGATACCTTACAATCAACCGCTCAGAATGATGGTTGGGATACCGAATCGCCTCTATCAGATGTGCCTACTGCCGATTTTTATGACGAGCAGGCATCTTGGTTATTGCCTAGCAAAATTTCGGATGGACCTAGGTTTATTTGGGAAAAATCCGAAGTTCGATTCAAAATAGGCAAGGATAGTCTTCGATTAGAAAGTAAGGAATTCTCATGGCTATTGAAGGATAAGTTTGGGATAGGTGCTGATGCGGATTTGTCGGGGGCCATTTGGGGGATCCCAAATTCTAAAATGACATTACATGAATGGGAAATATTGCCTCGGTCAGCAAGTCTTTTGGGCATCAAATCTTTGTTAAGCATGGAGGGGAAGGCCAACGAGGGAATGGCCAAAATTTCATTAAAACGAAAAACGGGGACGCCTAATTTTAATCTGGAATTTCGGTCAAATGACCCATTGAAAGAACCTATTGTAGGAGAATTTGGAAACGCAAAAGGCCGATTGTGGATTCAAGGGAATAAATTAGGCCTATTGGCTTCGCGTGAAGCAGCCCAACTCGAAATAGTCAAAAACAAAAAGATGATTGCCCGTGTTTTGGCACCCTCTTTTTGGATTTCGCCTGAGGGCTCCATTGATATCCCAAAAGGTTCTTTTACTACTTATATGGGCGCCAAGGACTCTTTGTATCATCCATTCATTCGAGGCAATTGGTATGCAAAGGACCAGACTTTACATATTAAAAAGTTAGAAGGAATCGCCGAGGAAAGACTTTTGTTTGAAGATTCATATCATCAAATTAGAATTTCGGCCGACTTAGCCATTTTAAAAAGAAATGCAGATAAAATTGATTTTTACCGCATCTCTGGAAAGTCCCAAGTACCCGCCTGGATAGAATCTTTCGATTATTATAGTCCCGATCGAATCGAAATGTTGCAAGGTACTTTGACGTTCAATCCAATGCGCGTGCTGTATAATTTCCTCATCGAATCTAAACGAAATTGGGCCTATTTTGGAGATATTTTAGCGAAAAATAATAAGGAGTATAAGGCGTTAATGCCCGGTTTTAATTCATTCGTTAAAGCAGGATACATTAATTATGACCCTAAAACGGATGTGATATCTTTTACAAAAATGGGGAGGCATTATGCCCAAGTCCAATTTGCCAAAAAAGATTTTGATAAATTTTTTGTGGCCTCAAATGCCAATCAAATTTCCCGCGATTCTGCCAATATATCCATTGACTTAGCCGCTCAAAAACTTATTGTCAGAGGGGTAAAAGAGGTTACGGTTTCAGACTCCTTAAAAGCAAATTTTATCCCTTCAGACCGGCAAATTGTCTTTAGCAAAGGAAGGGACTTTGATTTTAAAGGAGAAATTAAAATTGGAAATTATCGGTTTAGAGGCCCCTTGTTTGATTTTAATTTTTCCAATTTCTCGGTCAATTTTAAAGAGATAGATTCCATCACATTTTTACCAAAGCTGAAAGATGGTTCCTTGGGAAATAGAGAATTAGGGGGCCAATTTAAATATGGGGCGGGGACCATTTTATTAAGTCCACCAAATAACAAGTCGGGTCGATTGGGCGTAGCCGAATATCCAAAACTCATTATTCCTACGGGAGTAATCTCCTATTTTAATGAGCCTTGGCGTGCAAAAGGCGCCTATGGAAAAGAGTTTTATTTTAAAGTTCCCCGCATTGAATTGGATAGTTTGACCCAAAAGGAAATTACGTTTGAAGGGAGTTTTTATACCGACGGCCTCATTCCTACTTTAAAGGTTTCGTTAGTGTTAATGCCCGACCAGTCTTTTGGGTTTAAATATACCAGTAAAGCCCCTTTGGATTTGTATAAAAAACAAGCCAAATACATCATGTCTGAGCCATTGCTGATGGATAAATTAGGCTTACACGCTTCCGGGACTTTGCAGATATTAACCCTTTCGTCTGTTCAAAAGTCGACCTACTTTTACCCTGATTCTTTGATATCTGCTGCTCTAGAGGGAAAAATGGCATCCAATTATCAAGGAAAAAACATATTTCCAGAGACCAAATGGGCCGCCCATATTTTAAATTGGCGCCCGAGTCAAGACAGCCTTTGGGTCAAACCCATAAAAAATCAGCTTGCATTTTATCAAAGCCAAGTTCGTTTAGACGGACAAATGGGTGTGCATAATAAAAAGGTTTTTGCCCGCGGAAAACTTGTCTTTGGGGATGGAGTTTTTATCTCCAATCATTTTAATTTAGGTTTTTCTTTGTGGCAAACGAATCAAAGCGAAATGCGCATAGGAAGACAGATGTCTTCATTTAAGCCTGCCATTTTCACCAAATCCATTACAGCGGAGGCCAATTTATTGACCCAAAAAGTTTCGATCAAACCGAGTGTAGAAACGCTTTCGAGCCGAGAAGAAAGCCCGATTATTTTCCCATACATTGCTTATCAAAGTATTTTGACGGAAGCACTTTGGGATCTGAAAGCAGAACGGTTTAAGATGTTTGGGAAATCTGGTTTCGAGCTATCTCGTTGGCTTGAAGACAGCACCAGCAATCCTTCGGACAGCACGTTGATGACTCTGAAAAATCGAAATGTAGCCAGTGCAGACCAAGAAACACAGGGGTCAATTAAGGCTTTTTCAGCCGAATATGATTTAAAAGCCCAGTTTTTACAATTAGGCGGTGTTCAACATGTAGCGATCGGTGCGGCTTTTGTATTTCCGGCGAAAGGTTTATTTGCGATTCAAAAGGATGGCCAATTTAAACCATTTTCTGGGGCAAGAGCCCTTTTGGACCCTTTGAATAATCTCCATAAATTGGCTGACTTGCGTGTCATTGAAGCTAATTCAGATGCCTGGAAAGGAGAGGCTAATTATCTGTTGCCCCGTAGCGATGGGGACACGGTGGCTATACCCATTAAAAATTTCGAATTCTTAAAAATTGAGAAACCTGCTCCTGCTTCAATTAAAACTAAATCAACGAACTCTGAACCTTTGCAATGGGTTCAGGCGGAGGGCTTAATTCCCGAAAAAACACCTATTTTGTTGAGTGAACATCAGCAATATAAAGGAGAGGTTAATGTGGTTTCGAAAATGCCATTCTTAAAATTAAAAGGATTTATTCGGCCTTTGATTGGCTTGAAAAATTTCCGTTCGGCATGGATTCCCTTTGAAAATGCAAAAGGCGAATCGGCCAATTTACGTTTAGATGCTAATCTGCGAGATGAGGCGGGCAGACCTGTTACGGCGGGAATTTTTATCAATGCGGATAATAAATTGTACCCTACTTTTTTAGGGCCCTTTTCAGATGAATTAGATCCGGTTCTTTTTTCAGCGGAAGGAGAAGTGAATGAGGGGAAAGAATCCTATGAAGTCAAAGGCAAATCAAGCGAATTGAGGCTATTTATTGACCAGAAAAGAATGGAAGCCAATGGCCCCGTTCAGCTATTTACGGGAAATGAAGGGATTAAGTCTTTTGGTAAAATCAATTTATCTACCGACACGTTAAGCCCACGAATAGAGGCTTGGCTGAGCATCCAATACCCAATTCCCGCCACCGTTTTAAAAGTCATGGGAGACCGAATTGTCAAATATAATTTGGACGAAGGCTACATTTCTACATCTGCCGATGAGCCGGAGGATCGGGATGAATATCTAAAAAGAGTGGAGTTTTTATTGAAAAAACCATTGGTCGACCCGATTCGAACAAAAATGGATCAGGCACATTTGGCCCTAGACAAAGTATCTCCTGAATTTGCTAAAAACATCAATTTCTCGAAGGTCCATTGGTCTTGGTCGGCAAATACAAGTTCATTTTATACCTTGGGTGGATTGCCTTTAGTTAATGTGGGGCCGGTGGACATTAACAGTACGATAAAAGGATATATGGAGGTTATAAAGAAGCCAAACAAGGAAGAGTTTTATGGGTATTGGGAATTATCGGAAGATCTTTGGTATTATTTTGCGTACTTTAATGGCGAATTAGGGGTTTTTTCTTCTGACAATCAATTTTTGGCGGCCATTCGTGAGGCCGTTAAAAATGAAAAAGTAGATAAAAAAGACAAAGATGTGGTGCGGGTTGTGGAAGCAGCGGCAGACGAAAAAGAGACTTTTTTGAAACGGTTTTTGTTATATTACCGACAAGCAAGCGTAACGAAAAAAGCAGTGAATACTAAAAAGCAAGCCCCTGTTAAAGAAGCACCTAAGTCGACAAAACCGAAAACAAAACAAGGCGGATTTTAATCCATTATTATGGCATCCAAACTGACAAAATTATTTCAATTTATGGATACCTTAGGCATAGGAGAAAGAGACCCTTTCGGCAACCCCATTGTTTTTAAGCGCATCACCATGATCGTCATGGGGTTTTTGACTTATAGCCGTTTGCGTTTTTATAATAAGACCATTATTAAGGGCACCGAATATTTGGACGAACTTCCCGAAAACGGAATTCTCTTTTTGCCCAACCACCAGACCTATTTTATGGATGTGATTTGTTTATACCACATCTTTTTTTCGGTCAAATGGGGCATTAAAAATTCCATCAATTACCCCATTTATTTATTGGCCCCAAGGTCTAATTTATTTTATGTCGCAGCAGCTGAGACGATGAAAGAAGATGGCTTGTTGCCAAGAATTTTTGCACAGGCCGGTGCCATTTTAGTCAATCGTTCTTGGAGGGCAAAAGGAGAAGATGTTAAGCGGGAAGTGGATTTAGAGGCTGTTGCCAAAATAGGAAAAGGCTTAAAATGCGGTTGGGTGGTTAGTTTTCCTCAGGGAACGACACGTGCTTTTGCTCCCCTTAGAAAAGGGACGGCTCATTTGATTAAGGGCGAAAATCCGTTGGTTGTACCTGTTCGAATAAATGGATTTAGAAGGGCCTTTGATAAAAAAGGCTTGCTGATGAAAAAGCGAAATACGAATTTAACGGTAGAATTTAGGGAGCCTATTCGGTTTAATCCGGAAGATTCTGTCGACGAAATCATGCAAAAATTAACCATGGAGTTGGGATTAGATTTGGACGATGATAACCAAGACTAAGGGACTTGTTCTACATAATTTAAAGTACCGAGAAACATCTTTGTTGGTGACTATTTACACCGCCGAGTTCGGCATCGCATCCTACATAGAAAATGGGGTTCGGTCGGCTAAGGCGAAACATAAAATGGCGCTTTTCCAACCCTTGACCCTGTTAGACCTGGAAGTTTTTCACAAACCAGGCCGCGGCCTTCACCGAATTTCAGAAGCAAAATGCTATTTCCCTTATCGCCAAATTCCTTTTGACGTAGGTAAATCCAGTATCGCTTTATTCTTAAGTGAGATATTAGCCAAAGTTTTAAAAGAAGAAGAAGCAAATTTTCCTTTGTATGATTTTCTAGAGGAATCGTTCCAATTTTTGGATGGAGCCCAAGGAAATTATGAGAATTTTCATATCCAATTTCTTTGGAATTTGGCCTCATTTTTAGGCTTTGCACCTGGGAGCACGGAGGAGTTGATAGACCAATTAAAACAGTCTCAGTTTTCGGGTGCTAACGTCATTGATGCTAAATTATTGAGCGAGCTTGTCATGGCCAATTATGGCGAGCCATTTATAATTTCTCGATCTCAGCGCAAGGAATGTTTGTCGGGACTTTTGTATTTTTATCGCTTGCATATCGAGTCCTTTGGAGAACTAAGGTCTTGGGAAATTTTGCAAGAAGTCATGGCATGAAATATACGATATCCACCGACAAGGAAAATTGGCTCCAAATAAGCTGTGAGTTTCTACCTAAGAAATTAGGGAGGCTGAAAATAGGATTGCCTATTTGGCGGCCGGGTCGGTACCAAGTACAAAACTTTGCTAAAAATATACCGGAGATAAAATCCTTTCAAGGGGGCCAACAGATTTCCATAGACAAGATTGAATCTTCTGTTTGGGTTTTAAATTGTACGGAAATCGCACCAATTACGTTCGAGTACACTTATTTTGCCGTTCAGCGAGATGCGGGAGGTTCGGTGGCTAATGCGGACATGTTGTACATTAATTTTGTCAATTGCCTCGTTTGTCCCCTAGGTTTTGAAAATCAGGCATGCGAGTTGAGGATCAATTTTCCGGGTCAATGGCAATTTGCGACCTCTTTGACTTTTAAAAATAAAGTGTTTCAAGCGCGCACTTATCGAGAACTAGTAGATTCTCCTTTTCTTGCCGCTGCAGAAATATTTTCACATTCGTGGAAGGAAGCGGGAGCCCAATTTTTTTTACAAGGCATAGGTCCATCCACTGTCTTTTCAGACCCATTGATCGATGCGTATCAGAAAATTGTTGCTTATCAATGTGCCTGGATGGGTGCGGTGCCGGTAAAAAGGTATCATTTTTTACATTGGATTTGTCCTGAACCTTTTTATCACGGAGTGGAGCATACTCAATCCACGATGATGGTCATGGGGCCAGAAGATCGCGCATGTTACGATGATTTAATTGGCCTAGCTTCGCATGAATTTTTTCATGTTTGGAATATTGCCACCATAAGACCAAAGCCATTGTTGCCTTATCGCTATGGCGAAATTACGTATTTCGAAACAGCCTGGATTGTGGAAGGCGTGACCACCTATTTGGGAGATTGGTTTTTAAAAGCCTCTGGCGTCATTCATGAAGAGGAATATTTGAATTTACTATTGGGGAATTTGAAATTATATTTTGATCGAGATCGTTATTCGGTTCAATCGCTCACCCAGAGTTCGATGGATCTATGGTTGGACGGTTACGGCCCCTCCACCCCCGGAAAGCGAGTTTCCATTTATTTTAAAGGGGCAATTGTCGCCTTGGGATTAGACTTATTAATCCAACAAAAATTTGGGGGAGCCAAGTCCATTCGAGAGGTAATGCAACTGATGAATGCACGTTTTGGAAATCTCAAAAAAGGATATGAACAAAGCGATTTTTTTAGGATCGCCGAAGAGGTGTATCAAGCACCGTTGACCGAATTTTGGAATGTTTGGGTGCTAGGTTCGGAGGATTTATTGGATCCATTGGCCACTATTTTACGAAATTCAGGACTAAATTTGTCAGAAGATCCTACGGTGGGGCTTCAGCTGAACAAAATTTCCTAGTTTTTTTCGTTTGCAGACTCAATTTTCAGGAAAGAATATTTCATTTTAGGCTTGTCATTAGAGCCTATGAGCAAGAATTGAAATATAAGTTTACTTATTTTCCTTTCAGTATATATTATGTCGGATAAGGGCGCTACCAATTTTCTAATTGTTTTAGAATTTTGTAGCTATGAAAGACTTCGCCGCTCGAATTCGGAAAATTAGAAATGCCAAGGATTATACCCAAGATTATGTGTCTATGCAATTAGGCATAACCGTGTCGGCCTATTCGAAAATTGAACGAGGAATCACCGACCCTTCCTTGTCAAGGATGATCCAAATTGCTGCTATTTTGGAATTTGAATTATCTGATTTTTCCCCATTTAGGGCTAGCACCGAAATGCCCAATTGGGAAGAAGAGTCAAAATTTCAAGAATATGGCTTTGTGACTCGGAAAGAGTTTGCCGAATATGTAAAGGTGGTTAGTGAATTACAGGCCAAATTGAACGAGATCCAGAACAAATTATCGCAATAAAATTATAATTTGTACCTTTGTTTTCTAATTAAATTTCGATGTTACAAAGGCCCCGTAGAAATCGTTCCAGTGCTGTAATTCGTTCCATGGTCGAGGAAACTAGACTTTCCGTGAAGGACATGTTATTTCCTTTGTTCGTGATGGAAGGGAAAAACGTGAGCACCGAAATCAAATCCATGCCGGGCATTTATCGCTACTCAACGGATTTATTACTCAAGGAAATTGAATCATGTGTTAATTTAGGCATTCAATCGTTTGCCTTATTTCCCCAAATAGCAGAATCAAAAAAGGATTCTACCGCTTCAGAAAGTCATAAAAAAGGCTCCCTTTATTTGGAGAGCATTTATGAAGTAAGTAAAAGATTTCCTGAAATCAGTCTCTTGACGGATGTCGCGATGGACCCATACAGTTCAGATGGGCATGACGGAATTGTTCAAGGAGGCCAAATTTTAAATGATGAGACGCTGCCTATTTTAGCTAAAATGGCGATTGCCCAAGCACAAGCAGGTTCTAAATTGATCGGCCCCTCAGACATGATGGATGGCCGTATCGGATATTTGCGCGAGTCATTGGACGACGCGGGCTTCTCAAACGTGGGGATTATGGCTTATACAGCTAAATATGCCTCCGCATTTTATGGACCTTTTCGGGATGCACTTGAATCCGCGCCTAAATTTGGCGATAAGAAAACATATCAAATGAATCCGGCCAATCGCCGAGAAGCCTTAATAGAACTAGAATTAGATGAATCCGAGGGGGCCGATTTTTTAATGGTCAAACCGGCTTTGGCTTATTTGGATATCATCGCTTTGTTAAGAGAAAATTCGCATTTACCTATTGCCGCTTATAATGTTTCAGGGGAATATGCGATGGTAAAAGCGGCGGGCCAACAAGGTTGGATCGATGGCGAAAAGGCGATGCTGGAGTGTTTGTTGTCCATCAAACGAGCAGGAGCCCAAGTGATTTTAACGTATTTTGCCAAAGAGTTTGCTCAATTAAAAATTTCATAAAATATGTCGTCTGATCGCTATATGCAACGAGGGGTTTCTGCCTCAAAAGAAGATGTTCATCGGGCGATTGCCAATTTAGACAAGGGAGTTTTTCCAGGCGCTTTTTGTAAAATTTCACCCGATATTTTGGGCGGCGATCCAGCGTATTGCAATATTATGCATGCGGATGGCGCAGGGACAAAGTCCTCTTTGGCCTATTTATATTGGAAAGAAACAGGAGATATTTCGGTTTGGCGCGGCATTGCACAGGATGCGGTGGTAATGAATACAGATGATTTAATCTGTGTGGGAGCGATGGATCAGATGTTACTTTCGTCTACGATTGGCCGAAATAAAAACTTAATTCCAGGGGAGGTAATTGCCGAGATTATCAACGGAACCGAGGAGGTATTGCAAATGCTGCGCGATCATGGCGTAGGAATTTATAGCACAGGTGGAGAAACGGCAGACGTAGGAGATTTAGTGCGAACGATTATTGTGGATAGTACGGTGATAGGCCGCATGAAACGCAGCGATGTGGTTTCTAATGCTAATATTCAGGCCGGAGATGTGATTGTTGGTTTGGCTTCTGATGGCCAAGCAACCTATGAAAATAAATACAATGGCGGGATGGGAAGCAACGGTTTGACTTCTGCCCGGCATGATGTTTTGGCTAAGTATTTGGCCACAAAATATCCTGAAAGTTTTGATCCATCGGTTCCCGAGTCATTGGTTTATTCGGGTTCTAAGCAATTAACGGATGTTGTGGAGGGGGCGGATTTGAATGTGGGCCAACTCATATTATCTCCGACTAGGACCTATGCGCCAGTGATTATGGCCATTTTGAAGTCGATGAGATCCCAAATCCACGGAATGGTACATTGTTCCGGTGGCGCGCAAACCAAAATTTTGCATTTTGTCAACAATGTGCATGTGGTGAAAGATCATTTATTTCCCATCCCTCCGCTTTTTGCTTTAATCCAAAAAGAAAGTGGAACGGATTTTAAGGAAATGTACCAAGTATTTAACATGGGACATCGCATGGAATTATATGTGTCTCCTGAACGCGCAGAAGAAATTATTCAGATCGCGGAATCATTCGGAATTCCAGCTCAAATAGTCGGTCATGTGGAGGCTTTTTCAGGTAAAAAGCTGACCATCAGAAGTTCTTTTGGGGAATTTATTTACGAATAATGTAGTCCTCACTTGTAAATTTGAAAATATCTTTTTAGATTTGCACCCCCATTTAAAGGGCTTTTAAAGGTAAAGACCTGGCCTCGTGGGATTCACTTAAATACATAATATAATGTACGCAATCGTAGAAATTGCCGGGCAGCAGTTTAAAGTAGAAAAAGACCGGACCGTATATACCCACCGTTTGGCGGGCGAGGAAGGCGCTGCACTGGTTTTCGACAAGGTATTACTTGTTGATAAAGGCGGAGATGTGACCGTAGGAGCACCCATAGTAGCGGGAGCCAAAATCACAGGAAAAATTGTTGCACACGTTCGTGGAGAAAAAGTTTTGGTCTTCAAAAAGAAACGTAGAAAGAGTTATCAAAAAATGAATGGTCACCGTCAAAACTTGACCAAAGTTTTAATTGAGTCAATTACTTTAAAATAAGTCTACAATTAGCGTTTTAAACGCATAAATTTATAAAAAAATGGCACATAAGAAAGGCGCCGGATCATCCAAAAACGGGCGCGAATCACATAGTAAACGATTAGGCGTTAAGTTGTTTGGAGGCCAAGCAGTTATTGCAGGAAATATTATTGTACGTCAAAGAGGTACAGCTCACAATCCAGGAGAAAATGTTGGATTAGGAAAGGATCACACATTATTTGCTTTGTCAGATGGTGTTGTGGCATTCAAAAAAGGATTTAAAGGTCGTTCATTTGTGCATGTGTTGCCAGCGGTAGCTGCTTCACCTGTGGCAAAAGCGCCAGTTAAGAAAGCGGCTCCTGCTCCAGGAGCGGAAGTTATAGCGGAAGAAGTGGCTGTTGAGGCGGTTCCAAAAGCTAAGAAAGCTCCAGCAAAAAAGGCTGTAGCTGCTGAGTAATTCATTCAATAGATTATTAAGGACCTAGCATGAAAATGCTAGGTTTTTTTGTTTTACGGCAACAATATTGGAGTTACCTTTGTTATTAATTTTAAAAATAAATTATGGAAACGCCACAAATACATATTTATACTGAGTCTACCCCCAATCCACATTCCATGAAATTTGTGTTCAATGTGGAATTATTGCCAGAAGGACTTTCGTTTGATTATTCACAACCAGCTGATGGCTTGACCAAAGAGAAATCATCTCCTTTGGCCGTAGCTCTTTTTGGATTTGAATTTGTTCGTCGGGTTTTTATTACGAGCAATTTTATTACGGTCACCAAAGGGGAGGCGACTTTGTGGGAAGATGAATTATTTGGCATTAAGCAGTACTTGAAAAAGTATTTTGAAGAGAAAAAGCCGGTATTTTCATTGCCTGAATCTGCCGCCGATGGTACTTCTGATGACTCGGATACGGAGATTATTGGAAAAATAAAAAGCGTATTAGAACAATATGTGCGACCAGCGGTGGAATCTGATGGGGGAGCGATTTCATTTCACTCTTTTGATGAGGAAACAGGCCAGGTAAAAGTCTTGTTACAGGGATCTTGCTCTGGTTGTCCTTCGTCCCAAATGACCCTGAAAGCCGGTATTGAAACATTAATGACGCGAATGATTCCTGAGGTAAAGGAAGTGGTGGCAGAGGGAGCTTAAGACCTCCCCAAAATAGAAAACAGCCATAAAAATTTCGTTTTTATAGCTGTTTTTTTTATTTCTTAGATTAAAACGAAGTGGCTATGGTAATAAAGTCCGCCGCAACTAAAGAAGCACCACCGATCAATCCTCCGTCCACATCCGCACAGGCGAATAATTCTTGAGCGTTTTTTGCATTGCAACTTCCACCATATAAAATAGAGCAATCGTCAGCAGCATTTTGGCCATATTTTGTGGCCAAATGTCCACGTAAATACGCATGCATTTCTTGTGCTTGGTCTGAAGAAGCTGTTAGGCCTGTACCTATTGCCCAAATGGGTTCGTAGGCAATCACTACTTTAGCAAAATCTTCAGCCGATAAATGGAATAAACTTTCGGTTAATTGTTGGGCTACATAGGCTAAAAATTCTCCCCCTTCACGAAGGTCTAAACTTTCACCACAGCAAAAAATAGGAGTTAAGCCAGCGGCTAAGGCTGCGTCTACTTTGGCGGCTAGTTGGGTATTTGATTCCGCAAAATATTGTCGGCGCTCTGAGTGCCCTAAAATAACATAAGAAATGCCTGAAGAAGCTAACATGTTAGCAGAAATTTCTCCCGTATAAGCACCGGATGATTTTTCGTGGCAATTTTGAGCGGAAACGGCTAAATTAGATATGCCCGAAACCGCTTTATTTACTTCAGAAATAAATAAAGAGGGAGGGGCCATAATGACCTGAACGTCTGCAGCGACCTCCGCTTTAACTAATTGGGCCACCTCATTCGCCAAAGCGATTGCTTCTGCAGCGGTTTTATTCATCTTCCAGTTTCCTGCTACGATCTTTTTTCTCATGTTTTCATTTTTTAATTGTTCGCAAAATTACGATTCCTTTTTCGGGATTGAAAATTACATTGAAAAAATCAATCGTAAATCCTCAAAGATTCAGGCATTTCCCGTATTTTCACACATTATTTTGCCCAAACAAAATTTGATATTTTTTACATGAAACGTATTCTCATATTCAGTATTTTATTTTTAAGTATTTCAGCAAAAGGCCAGACTAATTTATTTCCTCATGCCCAACAAAAATGGGTAGATTCCGTTTTTGCTACCTTGAGCATCGATCAAAAAATAGGCCAAGTATTAATGCCACGCGGAAATTCAAATCCAGTGTACGATACGACTCGTTTGTTTTCGATCATTAGGGATTATCACGTGGGAGGATTTGTGCTATTTGCAGGATACCCTACGGTTCAGGCCCGATTGGTCAATGAGCTTCAAAAGCGATCAAAAGTTCCTCTTTTTATTGGCATGGACCTAGAGTGGGGCCTGAATATGCGATTAGATTCCACGGTTCGGTTTCCTTATCAAATGACCCTAGGCGCGATGCAGGGGAATGATGCGCTCATCGAGAAGATGGGGTTCCAAATAGCCCAACAATGTAAAAGGATAGGCGTGCATATCAATTATGCACCTGTGGTGGATGTCAATAATAATCCGGCAAATCCTGTGATCAACTTCAGATCATTTGGCGAAAATCGTGATTTAGTTACCCAAAAGGCGTTAGCCTACATGCGTGGATTACAAAAGGGGGGAATCATCACCTCGGCGAAACACTTTCCAGGACATGGAGACACAGGCGTGGATTCGCATTACGACATCCCTGTGCTTCAGCATACGCGAAATCGCTTGGATAGCTTGGAGCTTTTTCCTTATAAAGAATTGATTTCAAAGGGCCTTCAAGGAATTATGGTGGGGCATTTGAGCATTCCCTCGCTCGACTCGACGGCGTCTTTAGCGAGTACCATGTCTAAGCCGATTGTCACGGGACTTTTGCGAGATGAAATGAAATTTGACGGATTGGTTTTTACAGATGCGATGGACATGAAGGGCGCCACTAAAATGTTTCCCGAAGGAACGGCTAATGTAAAAGCACTCTTGGCCGGCAATGATATTTTAGAAACGTTTGTGGATGTTCCCGCTGCATTTAATGCAATCAAATCGGCATTAGAGAAAAATGAAATCTCAATTGAAGACCTTGACAAAAGAGTCAAGCGTATATTAAATGCCAAAGCATGGGCAGGATTAGACCGCTATCAAGCGATACAAATGAACGACTTGATCAAAGATTTAAATCCGATCCAATCAGAGGTTTTGAAGAGGCAATTAGCAGAAAAATCAATTACTATTTTAAAGAACAGTGAAAGCATTCTTCCGCTAAGGCGCTTGGATACATTAAAGATTGCGACTTTGGCCATCGGCAAGGCTAATTATGGTGCTGTTTTCCCCACGGAATTTCAAAAAATGGCCGAAAATTACGTTGAAATGCCTCATTTTTATTTAGATGAATTAAGTGCTGATTCGACTATTTTAAGGGTAGAAAAGGAATTGGAAAAATATAATACGGTGCTTGTGGGCATTCATGGAATCTCCTATCGGCCTGTTAATAATTATGCCATCAAAGCATCTATTCAAGCTTTGGTTAAGCGCTTTTCTACATCAAAATCCATTGTCACGCATTTTGCCAATCCATTTACATTGACCCAATTTGAAAATATAAATCGTGCTTCAGCGTTGATAATGACTTATCAGGATGGGATAGCCCAACAAGAAGCTGCGGCGGAGGTGATTTTTGGTGGCATTGCCGCGGAGGGAAAAATGCCGGTAAGCGCCTCGAAAGATTATCCTTTTGGCTTAGGACTTGTGACTCCTACTTTGGCCAGATTGCAATATAATGTATTGCCCGAAGCAGTTGGAATACAAGGAAGCTATTTAGCTCAACAAGTTGACTCGTTGGCCAATTTAGCCATTCAAATTAAAGGGACTCCCGGAGCAGTGGTGCTGATAGCCAAGGAAGGAAAAGTCATCTATCATAAAGCGTATGGAAGTCAAATTTATGAAACTAATGAGCCACTAAAAAAATCAGATATTTTTGATTTGGCGTCGATTACCAAGATTTCTACCTCAGTACCGGCTTTGATGCATTGGCAAGATCAAGGAAAATTTTCGGTTCAGAATACCATGGGTGAATTCATTCCGGCACTGGCGAACAGCAATAAAAAGGATTTGAAGTATGAGGATATCTTGACACATCAAGCAAAATTAAAGGCCTGGATTCCTTTTTGGCAAGATTATATTGACAGCACCGACATGATTGTGCACAGCAAGAAGTTCAACGAAATGTATGCCAAAGACGAGTTGAAATACTCTTTTGTCGAAAAGTATTTTACCAAGTCTGCGGGCGAAGAACGAGTTAAGAAAATTATTCGCCAAAAGAAAGATTTATGGGCCACCTGTGTGGACATAAAAACAGAGGTGACCCGTTGGAAGCCATTCACGCTTTCTTATGCACAATCGGACGAGTACCCAGTTCAGGTAGCTCCTAATTTATGGGCGCATAGATCGATTTCCAATCAAATTTTCGAGGCCATAAAAAGCTCACCTTTGCGGGAGAAAAAAGAATATGTGTATTCGGATTTGTCTTATTATTTATTGCCACAAATGGCCCCAAAAATTACAGGGAATTCGTGGACTGAATACTTGGGAAATACTTTTTATAGGCCTTTGGGAGCGTCAACCTTAGTCTATCAAGCGGAAAAATATTTTCCCTTGGCTAGAATAGTTCCTACTGAGTACGATTCCTTATTTAGAAAAACGTTGATTCGCGGGAAAGTTCATGATGAGGGTGCGGCACTTTTGGATGGGATTTCTGGACATGCGGGCTTGTTTGGTAATGCCAATGATTTAGCGAAATTGATGCAAATGTATTTGCAAAAGGGTTTCTTCGGGGGCCAACAATATATTCAAGAATCGACCGTAAAGCAATGGACGAATTATCCTTTTTCAATGGAAGAAAATTCAAGGCGTGGAGTTGGTTTTGATAAGGTCGATCGGAAAAAACCTGGAATTTCGGCGGCCGCATCTGCGAGCACATCCAGTTTTGGTCATTCTGGTTTTACAGGAACTTATACTTGGATCGATCCGGAGCATGATTTAGTCTATGTATTTCTCTCTAATCGCGTGTATCCTACTCGGAATAATAGCAAGATTTCAGATGCTAATATTCGCACCGGAATTAATGAGGTCATTTACAAAGCGATTAAAAAAGGTAATTGATGCATATTTTAATCACGGGTGGGACGGGTTTAATCGGAAGGGCATTGACTGAAAAGTTGGCCTCCGAAGGTCACACCGTGGCTATTTTATCTCGATCGGGAGGTGATTTTACATGGAATGTAAAGGAACATTATATGGATCCTTTGGCCTTGCAAAATATAGATGCCATTGTACATTTAGCTGGCGCTGGAATTGCGGAAAAACGTTGGTCCGTCGCGCGTAAAAAAGAAATTGTGGACTCAAGAGTTGAAAGTGCACGATTGTTAGTTGACACATTAGTGAACAACAACCATCAAGTAAAAACGGTGGTTTCCGCTTCAGGAATTGGGTATTATGGTTCGGATACGGGGGAAACAAATTGCACTGAAGTATCGAATCCAGGGAAGGATTTTGTCGCCGAATGTACTCAAGAATGGGAGAAAAGTGTGGATCCTTTTACAGACCAAGGAATCCGAGTGGTGAAGTTGAGAACCGGCCTTGTCATGTCTGGCCAAGGCGGAATTTTCCGAGTATTGGCTCGACCCGTTTATTGGTTTATAGGAGCTATTTTAGGAACGGGCAAGCAGTGGCAATCTTGGATTCATATTGATGATTTGGTGGAAATTTTTCATCAATCTTTGATTAATTCTTCTGCTTCTGGCGTGTACAATGCGGTGGCACCAGAGCCCATTAGACATGGAGATATGATTAAAATAATTGCAAAAAAATTAAAAAGACCCTTGATTTTTCCGGCGATACCCACTTGGTTTTTAAAAATTATTTTAGGAGAATTGGCAGGCTTGGTGACGGGAGGGAATTTTGTTTCGAGTCAAAAAATACAAAAAGAGTTATCATTTACGTTTAAGTTTACGAGCTTCGCGGAGGCTATAAAAAAATTGACCTATGTCTAAAAATATTTTGATTTATTGTGGTTCGTCGAAGGGGCATAATGTCGTTTACGAACAAGAGGCGATTAAGCTTGTTCGTTCCCTAAAAGAACATGATTGTAAGATTATTTTCGGCGCTGGAAGTGTGGGCTTAATGGGCGTGTTGGCGGATGAATATTTACGCATTGGTGGTGAATTAATCGGAGTAATTCCTTCATTTATGGAACCTTGGGAAGTGAAACATTTGGGGATTCAGACTTGCCATGTGACGCAGTCGATGCATGAGCGCAAGGAGATGATGGCTGAAATGGCGGATGCCGTTATTGCGCTGCCGGGTGGATTTGGGACGCTGGATGAGCTTTTTGAGATGTTGACATGGAAGCAATTGGATTTGCATCAAATGCCTGTGACCATTTTAAATACAGCTCATTATTACGATCATTTGATCAAGCATATCGACCATATGGTCCAAGAAGGATTTTTGAAGGAACGCAATTTATCGGCGCTTCATATAGAGACTAACCCAGTAGAATTGGTCACTTATCTGATGAATTATGAACCCGAAAAAATGGAAAAAAAATGGATTTATCGCGGTAAAAAAGAAGTTTAATGAGGAGGTTTTTAATGCTATTTATGGGTATTTTATTTACGCAAATGGCTGTTGGCCAAAAGCAACCCGAGAATTTAGGGTCGGCGGTCAACAGTGAATTTTCCGAATTAAATCCCGTCATGGCACCAGACGGCAAGACCTTATATTTTGGCAGAAAAAACCATCCCTCCAATAAATATGGCTCTCAGGGATCTGAAACAGTCAAGGGATCACAAGACATTTGGTATTCAGAAAATGTGAACGGCGTTTGGAGTACTGCTTTTAGAATGCCCGATGCATTGAATCGCGATCAATACAATACGATTTTATCGATATCGCCTGATGGGCAAACCATTCTTTTGAAGGGTGCTTATGTGCAAGGAAACTATGAGACACGCGGTTTTTCTATCGCCAAAAAATTGATTTCGGGTTGGTCTATCCCCGAAAAAATCAATATCCCTTCTTATGAAAAACTAAGCCGAGGAAAAAATGAATATGGCTATTTGAGCATGGATGGGAAGGCGCTTTTGCTAGCATTTTCCGAGAAGAAAAATAGTGATCGCGACGACATGTATGTGAGTTTTTTGAGGAATGGGTATTGGTCGAAACCAGAGAATTTGGGACCAACAATCAATACCGAATTTTCAGAAACGACTCCTTTTTTAGCTGCGGATGGAAAGACCTTGTATTTTTCTTCCGATCGAACGGGAGGATCTGGAAGCCAAGATATTTATGTCTCAAAACGCTTGGATGAGTCTTGGACTTCTTGGCGCAAACCCGTCAATGTGGGGGCGCCGATAAACTCAGAGGAGTATGATGCCTATTACAGTTTATCTGCCAAAGGGGATTTTGCGTATTTTTTGTCAAGCAAAAATTCAATGGGGAAGAAAGATATTTTTCGAATACCGGTGGAAAAGGAACACGAAATTCCCGCTGAACCGAAGAAGGTGAAGAAGGTGGAGGCACCAGTATTGGCCCAACAAGAAGTCAAGTCAAGTCCACGAATTGGGTCGAGTGAAACGTCTGAGGCGGTTGTTTTAGTCTCAGGAAAGGTATTAAATAAAACGTTAAATGTGGTGCCTGAGGGGGCAGAAATTACGTATGAGGATTTAAAAACGGGCCAATTATTAGGAACGGCAAAACCGGACCCATCGACCGGCCTTTATAAATTAGTGCTTCCCTATGGGATAAATTATGGGATCACGGCGAAGGCCAACGGGTTTTTGCCGAGTTCAATCAACTTGGATTTGAGTAAATTAAGAGGGCGATATTTGGAATTAGACGAAAAGGATTTAGTCATGGCTGCCATCGCCAAAGGAGCTAAAATGACCATCAATAATTTGTTTTTTGAACTTGGCAAAGCAACTTTAACGCCTGAATCGGATCCTGAATTAAAACGCTTGGTTGACGTGATGAAAGAAAATGCGGATCTACGCATTGAAATTTCGGGTCATACGGATAATACGGGAACGGATGCTATTAACGAGAAGTTGTCCCAAGCGAGAGCAGATGCGGTTAAAAATTATTTATTGGCTGCTGGTGTGGTCTCAAATCGTATTCAAGCCAAAGGATATGGTTCACTGAAACCTATTGCTACGAATGAAACGGAGGAAGGTCGACAGGCCAATCGGCGGGTTGAGTTTTCAATTTTATAATTGTACCGTATTGATTAAATTGACGAGCCAGCGAAAAGGCATGCTGAGGTATTTTCGAACGCGCAAGAATCTTTTGCGAGGTAATATTGGCGCTGGTTTGATGTAAAAACAAGGAAACTTTTTATACGTATTATGGCCATTCGCGATTAATGCTTGGGCATAAAAATCAAAAAGTGAGGCTACATCGCCTTTTTCCTGAAAGGTATACCGGTTCTGATATTTGGAAATTTGAGTAGGTTTTTCAGGGCTGTATCCAGAGAAATGAAAGAAAATCAAAGGATACTTTTGGTTAATTTCATAAGGCTCATTGTCATTGGTAATCACACGTTCATGCAGGTTCCAATAGGCCATATTTAATCCCAAATGCCGACTCACATACACATCCTCATAATATAATGGCGCAAAGTTCACCCACAATTGGTCTACAAACATGCCTTTTTCCAAGTCAATATAGCAATGGTCTTGCAAGCGATCTTTCCACCAAGCCAAAAATGAAGCTGTCGTAGCGGATCTTTTGGTACCTATAAAACCTAAATTATAGAGTCCTGTATTGAGCAAGCCTCTTTCCTGTGGCTCATTCTCGTCAGGATAGGCCATTAGTGTGTGTGGCGTCAAAAATAAACTGTTATTTTCCAATCCCTTTTCTATCTCAGTTAAGGGCTGGTAAATCACAATATCTGGGTCAAAATAATGAACAATTTCAGCTTCAGGATAGGTATTGTAAATGTGATCTAGGAAAAATGGCTTTACGGCGGTATTTAATTCCGTGATATTGTATTTTTCACAGAGCTCATCTAAATCTTCGATGCCTATGGTATGCAATTCGATGAGCTCGTAAGGGGGCAACTGTTCTTTTTGAATGTCCGATTGATCCAATCGGTCTACCAAACCTATAAAATATCGGTATGTTGGATTGTGCTTTTTTAGTGAATCACCAAGGGTTTTAGCTTGCGCTAAGTAGTTTATGGAACAAATGGTGAGGACTATTTTTTGCATATTCAAAATGATCAGTTACAAAAGTACTAAATGCAAATTAAAAAACGTTCTTGCTAAGCGAGCATTCGTCAGGGCTACCTTTAGCTTTACTAACTTTTCAAAAGTTAGTAAAGCTTGTTGGAACTTTGCTAGCTCGACTTAGTAAAAGATAATTGTGGCCGATAAATTTTAAAACAAAAAGACCCTCAAGCAAGCTTGAAGGTCTCCAGTCGATTAATCGTACTTGGGATGGGAATCGAACCCACACGAGCGTTACGGCTCACAGGATTTTAAGTCCTGCGTGTCTACCAGTTCCACCACCCAAGCGTCCCTGTAA
>CAMBGA010000003.1 GCA_945866095.1 Spirosoma fluviale | reverse complement strand
CCAAAATTTTCATCGGGAAGTGGTGAAACCGGACCACCCGATCTTGGTCTAGGAGCTGCTCCCAAACCGACCAACTCATACGTATTGATTAAAAAATTGCCATAATCCATTTCGGCCCAAGGCTTATATACTTTGGGCAATGGTCCTTTTGACTCACCTTTTGGCAAACTACTTAGATATTTTTCATCCCATTTCGCCAGTGTAAGCGATGGATTTTTAGCAATGAAATTTTGTTGGATGTAATGAATAACATCGTATTTCTCAACGGGTGTCAAATGCATTTGGGGAGGCATAGAACCGAAGCCTTTGGTAATCGTTTGATATATGGCATAGGAATCATGGCCATATTTAAAAGACTCTGCCCAAAATTTCCTAGCCGAAGGAATGGTTCCTGGTTCAACGGGCGTTCCGTGGCAACTTAAGCAATTGTTCTTATAGATAACCTCTCCGCGGGTCATTGACTCATCAAAGTGATCATCGATCGCCAGCATGAATCCTTTATGATTCAAATCCTTTTCATACCCGGGTAAATCCAGATCAGAGAGGATAAAACGACCTTTTGCTTCAGTGGATTTTTGCTGAATGGGCGAACAAGCACACATGCAAATCACGAACAAAGAACAAAAAATAGTCTTAATTTGGTTTATCATGGGAAACAGGATTTTAAACACCAACGCACACCTTATTTTTTAACTGAATTTACAATTTCGAAAACTCCTTTACCAATAAATTAGTAATCATTTTATAGCCTTTATCGGATGGATGCAAACCATCAAATGTCACATCAGAAGCCTCTACTGGATATGGATATTCATCCGTTTCAGGATTGAATTGCACGTCAATAAAAGCGGGATATTTAAAGTTTTTGTACTCGCTAGTTAGTGGGTCTTTTAAGCGCTTAAACTTAACCAAATGCGCATGGTCCATCTTTTTTGCATGGTATAAATCGACCACAGGCATATGTTCAAACCGAGCTATGTCCTTAACCGCATTCGCAAAGCTTTCTAAATTTTGGCCCTTTTTATCACGGTAAGAACCGTAGGCATTGTTTTTGAAATTGTTGATATAAACAAAGTCCACACGTTGCATCGGCGTGATAAAAATGATTTTAGCATTCGCATTTAAAGACTTTAGTTTATTGACGATGATTCTAAAAGAACCATGCACCGTCCCATTTCCTGTGTTATTTTCATAATCAGAAAACTCGCCCAAGGGCTTTGATCCCCACCAATCATTTGTTCCTAAAAAGATGGAATACACATCCGCTTTTTGAATGCCTAAATTTTCAATTTCGGTGGCAATTTTAATGGCGGTCCAACCATTATGACCTTGATTCACAAAATTAATATGAGGCATTTTTTCAACCACCCGAGTCATGTAGCCTTTTGTCGTTCGGTTGCCCGTCTCATTGGGGTGATCATTTAAATAGGTGATGGAATCTCCGATGGCGACCCAAGAAATATTGGGGGGCGCAAATGAAAATTGGACCAATACGAGGCAAAGGAGTAGAATAAGTTTTTTCATCATAGGTTTTCAAAAGCAATACACTCAAAAAATAAAATCGGGCCTCAATTTGAAGCCCGATTTTTATTAAGAAGCTTTAACAATCGCAAAACTCTGCTCCATGTCCGCCTTAATGTCATCGATATGTTCGATGCCCACAGACAAACGCAAAGAGGCTGGTTTTACTCCAGCGGCCATTTGCTCTTCATCGCTTAATTGTTGGTGCGTCGTAGCAGATGGCTGAATGATCAATGTTTTGGTATCTCCCACATTGGCCAAATGACTAATCATTTGTAAGGAATCAACAAATTTGGTCGCTGCTTCTTTTCCTCCTTTAATTTCAAAAGATAAAACAGCCCCAAAACCTCTCTTTAAATATTTTTTAGCTACCGCATGATTTGGGCTACTCGCTAAACCAGGATACATGACCTTTGATACTTGAGGATGTTGCTCAAGCCACTCGGCAATAGCTAAGGCATTTTCAGTATGGCGTTGCACGCGTAATGATAAGGTTTCAATTCCTTGCAACAACAAGAATGAATTGAAAGGAGATTGGGAAGATCCAAAATCACGTAGGCCTTCCACACGAGCACGAATGATAAATTGGATGTTGCCAAAAGGACCGCCAATTCCAAACACGGAATTAAAGACTAATCCATGATATCCTTCCGAAGGTTCCGTAAACTGAGTAAACTTACCATTGCCCCAGTTGTAATTTCCTCCGTCGATAATCACACCACCAATACTCGTTCCATGTCCACCAATCCATTTGGTCGCTGACTCGACTACCACATTGGCTCCGTGTTCTAAAGGTCTAAATAAATAGCCCCCAGCTCCAAAGGTATTATCGACAATTAAAGGTAAATCGTGCTTCCTAGCAACAGCTGAAATCTTATCAAAATCAGGTACATTGAAACTCGGATTACCTATTGTTTCCGTATAAATGGCTTTGGTATTTTCATCGATCAAAGACTCCATGCTCGCCGCATCATCTCCCTCAGCAAATCGAACTTCAACTCCCAAACGCTTAAAAGCTACTTTGAATTGATTATAGGTTCCTCCATACAAATAGGATGAACTCACAAAATTATCTCCAGCCTGTAAAATATTATTCAAGGCAATGAACTGAGCCGCTTGGCCAGAAGAAACAGCTAAAGCTGCTACTCCGCCTTCTAAAGCTGCCATTCGTTTCTCGAAAACATCGGATGTCGGATTCATGATCCGAGTATAAATATTACCAAATTCCTTTAAGGCAAATAAATTTGCGCCATGCTCTGAATTATTAAATACATAGGATGTGGTTTGGTAAATAGGAACAGCTCTTGCCCCGGTCGTTGGGTCTACTTCTTGGCCCGCATGAATTTGAAGCGTTTCAAATTTTTGATTTGGTAATGACATAGGATTGGGTTATTAAAATTTTAATTAAATTCGAAAAGGTTAAATTTATAAAAAATATAGTCAAAATGAATTTTTCCAATCAAATTATAATGGCTTTTTTTAAGACAAGAAAAATGAACCTCAATAAGTTTTTAAACATATCCCCTTATGGTGCGCTTTGGCTTTTAATGGGACTAAACTTAAGCTTTCCCACAAATTCCCTGGCTCAAAAAATCACCTTAGATCCACAAAAAACATTTCAAACGATGCACAGCTTTGGCGCGTCGGATTGTTGGTCCATGGCGATGGTCGGAAAACATTTCCCACAAGCGAAAAAAAATAAAATCGCGGAATGGCTTTTTAGCCAAGAGAAAGATGCACAAGGAAATCCAAAAGGGATCGGTCTTTCCATGTGGCGATTTAATATAGGGGCTGGTAGTACGGAACAAGGAATTGAAAGTAAAATCACCAATGAATGGCGGCGGGCAGAAAGCTTTTATTCGGAAGGAGTTTGGGATTGGAAAAAACAGGAAGGCCAACAATTTTTTCTGCAAGCCACAAAAAAATACGGAGTACCCTATACGTTAGGTTTTTTAAATTCTTCCCCAGTCCAAATGACCAAAAATGGATTGGCCATAGGCTCTGGAAAATTAGGAGAATGGAATTTCAATCCAGAGAAAATAAATGAGTGGACGGATTTTTTGTATCAAGTTTCTGCGCGTTTCAAATTCAATTACCTAAGCCCCTTCAATGAACCACAGTGGGACTGGGGTCCGGGTAAAAATGGCAAGGCATCCCAAGAAGGATCTCCGATAAACAATACCGATTTGGCATGGGCCGTTCGAAAACTAGCGGGTCAATTTGAAAGCAAAGGCCTTAAAACAAGCATCGTAATTCCTGAGGCGGGTCAGATTGATTATTTGTATCAAAAAAATTCGAATCGAAAAAATGTCCAACAAGACAATCAGATTGAAAC
This sequence comes from Spirosoma fluviale, assembly GCA_945866095.1. Taxonomy (GTDB): domain Bacteria; phylum Bacteroidota; class Bacteroidia; order Cytophagales; family Spirosomataceae; genus Aquirufa; species Aquirufa fluvialis_A. The sequence goes on along the minus strand of CAMBGA010000003.1, from coordinate 54,128 downwards.
TTTTTTCAGTCCCCAAAGCCCACATTTTTTAGGCGATTTAAAATCCGTGGAGAAATTAGTCTGTGGGCATAGTTATTTCACCACTTCACCTGAATCCTTATTGGTCAAAAAACGCAATGATCTACATGCGGAAGCCGAGCAATACAAGGTAGGCTACTGGCAATCCGAATATTGCATTTTGGGTGAAAATGCTGGCGAGATCAAAGGTGGAGGCGTGGATTTAGGCATGAAAACGGCCCTTTATGTGGCGAATGTGATACATGCCGATTTAGTCACTGCTCACGCTTCTTCATGGAGTTGGTGGCTTTCCGTAAGCGCAAATGACTTTAAAGATGGTTTGATTTACCTATTTAATCAGGATCAAAAAGGTGAAAAGGATGCGAATAAATATGACGCCGATTTATTTGATTCAAAATTACTTTGGGCAATGGGTAATTTTTCGAGGTTCATTAGGCCCAACATGAAAAGGATCGAGGTGAATATAAATCAGCCCAATTGTAAAATCTCAGGGTTTCAAGATAAAAACAAAGTAGTATTGGTCTTAGTGAATCAGGGAGAGTCTTTTGAGGCAGATTTACCTGAGCTAAAAAAGCATAAAAAAATTGATTCCTATGTTACCTCAGAAACAATGAATTTGGCACACCTACCTTTAAACTCGGAGAAAATTCAAGTTCCCAAGCAGTCTATTGTCACCCTAGTGTATCACATTAAATAAACATTTTGGGTATAATTTAACGTCATTTGTCTTTTGTATAAAACCTATTTTATGAAATATATTCTCTTATTTTGCTTGCTGATTTCAAAGCCTTTATTGGGTCAAATTCCATTATTGGAATCCAAGGTCTATTCCATCGATGAGCGAGTGATCAAAACAAAATTTGGTTCAACCTCTTCTGTTTTCAAAGGCGAAGGGGATGTCTTGAAATTACAAGAAATGAACTTGATACGTATTGGTGAAAAGAAAAAATACCGAGTAAAATCATCGGCAGATCGGGAACACTTTTTCATTTTAAAGAAAGGAAATTTAAAGATTAGCTTAGGAGATAAAGAGCATGTTTTGCAAGTCGGCAGCATGGTCACCGTGATGCCTAAAGACCAAATTGTTTTCGAAAATACGGAAGACACCATGGCTGAACTTTACGAGATGACTTATTTGGCGAAATCCCCCGCGAATGAAGAAAGACGATTAAAAGCGGGCGGATCCTTTATCGTTCCTTGGGAAAGCGCCGTATTTAAACAAACGACTAAAGGTGGTGGCCGACAGTTTTTTGACCGAGCAACTGCCATGTTGAATCGTTTTGATATTCATGTGACGACGCTGAATGTGGGCCAACAAAGTCACGATCCGCATACGCATGTCAACGAAGAAATCATCTTGATGATTGACGGAAATGCGGAAGAAAGAATTGGAGACAAAAAAGAATTAGCCAAGCCGGGGGATGTCATTCGTTTGGGGTCCAAGGTATTACACAACATCACCAACGTGGGTAATAAACCTTGCCAATATTATGCGATTCAGTGGAATTAAAAAACATAAAATGAAATTACATACCTACTTCTTTGCGTTAACATTAATGGTTACTCCCTTTCTGTCGACAGCCCAAAAAAGTCCCAAAAAGACCAATGTTTTATTGATCGTCGTCGACGACTTAAACACAAGTTTAGGTTGCTATGGAAATAAACAAGTAAAAACACCGAACATAGACCGATTAGCTGCCATGGGCGTGATGTTTGATCGAGCATATTGTCAATACCCTTTATGTAATCCAAGTCGGGTTTCATTTTTGAGTGGAAAAAGACCCGAAAATACAGGCGTTTACGTCTTGAATGTACCGGCAAGAAAGGCGTTGCCCGATGCAGTTTTATTGCCCCAATATTTCAAAAACCAAGGTTATTATACGGCTGGAGCAGGAAAAGTATTTCATAATGCTAAAATGAGCGACGATTTATCCTGGAATTTCTACACGGATGAGGCGAGTATAGATGCTGAAGAAAAAGCGGCGATTGACACCCGTTATGGAGGAGGGGATGGAAGGCCAAAAGCGTATGTATTGACTACTGACGGGAGTAAAACTAGGGATGGATTAAATACGAAAACCATCAAAGATTTGTTGGCCGCCAAGAAAGACCAACCCTTCTTTTTAGCGGCAGGATTCCATAAGCCACATTTACCTTGGACTGCGCCTAAGAAATTTTTTGATTTATATCCGGTCGACAAAATCCAGATTCGCGAGGATCCTAAAATGATCAATATACCGTCTGTGGCGATGCAAACGGAATTGTCTGGGTTTGCCCAACCAGATTCTAGAGCAGCTGCCATGCAAGGATATTATGCGTGCATTTCCTTCACAGATGCACATGTGGGAGAGTTAATGGAGGTGTTAGATCGGGAAAAATTATGGGAAAATACGGTCGTCGTATTAGTGGGGGACAATGGTTTTCATTTAGGCGATCATGAAGGATTATGGGCGAAATTAAGTGCCTTTGACGCCTCCACAAGAGTGCCTTTTATCATGGCTGGCGCGGGAATTCCGAAGGGTAAAGTGCTAGACCAACCGGTCGAATTGTTGGATTTATACCCTACCCTATTATCATTAGCGGGTGAAAAAGATCATTCGAAATTGGATGGCAAATCATTACTTCCCTACATGCAAGGCAAGAATAATTCATTGACTTACGCCAAAAGTCTTGTTTTTCATTATGACCCAAAAACGAAATCGGATGTCATGGGACAAACTGTCATTCATAAAGATTGGAGATATACCGATTGGGGAAAGGGAGAAAAGGAATCTGAATTATACATCAGAAAAAAAGATCCATTTGAATTTGTGAATCGGATACAGGAAAAGTCCTTTTTGAATTTAAAAAATGATGCACAAAAAACGATTCAATCGGGACCCATTCCTAAACCCGGTGAAAGCAATCGCCCTAGGGCATTATTAGAGCCAGGGATGGTTTCGAATTAACTTTTTTTGCTGATATACAAAACCTATTCCTTATGACCCGTTTAGCCCTCATCTTGGCATCTCTTTTTGCCTTTGCTTCTTGTACCCAAACGTCAGAAAAAGTCTCAAATTATTTCAGCTACCCTGATACCTTGGAGGCTGCCGGAATTAAATTAATTCCCATCAAAACGCCCAAAGGCACCTTTAATGTATGGACTAAACGTTTTGGAAATAATCCCAAAATCAAGATCTTGCTTCTGCACGGTGGTCCAGCCATGACGCATGAATACATGGAATGTTTTGAGACATTTTTTCAAAGAGAAGGATTTGAATTTTATGAATATGACCAACTAGGTTCCTATTATAGCGATCAACCCAATGACACCACACTCTGGAAAACCGAGCGCTTTGTGGAAGAGGTGGAACAGGTCCGAAAAGCGATAGGCGCCGACCAATCCAATTTTTACATCGTAGGGAATTCTTGGGGTGGAATCTTAGGTATGGAATATGCGCTGAAATATCAAAAAAATATGAAGGCGCTACTCGTCTCCAACATGGTCGCGAGTGCCCCTGAATATGGAAAATATGCCCAAGAAGTTTTGGCAAAACAAATGGATCCCAAAATACTCACTGAAATTAGAGCCATAGAAGCGAAAAAAGATTTCGCTAACCCAAGGTACATGGAGCTGCTGATTCCAAATTTCTACCACGAGCATATTTGTCGGCTTACCAACTGGCCAGACGCCTTAAACAGGTCATTTAAACATGCAAACAATGCCATCTATACTCAAATGCAGGGACCTAGTGAATTTGGGATTTCTGGTCTACTTGCCAATTGGGATATTAAAAATCGACTGAAGGAAATCGCTATCCCTACTTTGATGATTGGTGCCAAATATGACACCATGGATCCAAAAGCCATGGAAGAACAAAGTAAAATGGTCCAACATGGCGAATATTTGTACTGTCCAAACGGTAGCCATTTGGCCATGTGGGATGATCAAAAAATCTATATGAATGGGGTGATTTCGTTTATTAAAAAAGTGGATCAGGGTCAATGATTATAAAATCTTCTTAAACAAAGACAATAATTCGTAATTAAAATAATTTTGTAGTAACATTGTAATTACAAAATAACAAATCATGCAAGTTTCAATCATTCCTATCGGCAATTCAAAAGGCATACGTCTGAGTAAAACTATTTTAGAAAAATACAACATCAACGATTCGGTCGAACTTTTGCTAGAGAAAGAATACATTATCATTAAACCGGTCATTGAACCTCGAAAAAACTGGGAAAAAGCATTTGAAAAGATGCATGAGTCAGGTGAAGATCAAGCGCTTATCACAGATGTTTTTGAAGATGAAACATTTGAGGAATGGACTTAGAGCAATATCAATTCGTTTTAGTCAATCTCGATCCAACTCAAGGGAGTGAAATGAAAAAAACTAGACCTTGCGTCATCATTTCGCCAAACGAGATGAATAAATATCTACAAACTATTGTCATTGCCCCTTTAACGACTAATTCAAAAAATTATCCCACTCGGATAAAAACAAATCTTCAAAATACCGTTGGCTGGATAGCTATCGATCAAATCAGAACGATAGATCGGAACCGAATCAGTAAAATATTAGGTTCGCTAAGTGTTACAGAAATTCAAAAAACAAAAGAAACGATTAGAATGGCCTTTGTGGATTAATTTTCACGTGCGTCAACTAAAATCCACCGTCAGCAAATCCTTATAGAGCAAGGTTTTAAATGAGCGCAAGTTGCCAAATTGGCTATTTGAACTACAATTTGCTGTTTGGACCGACTCAATTCCATAGCTATTGCCATGATTAGCGCACTTAAATTTATTGCTCTGAAAGGTCCACTGATTTTTACTTCCTAAATGAGGACAGCAATTGTCGAAGGCCAACAAGCTTGTGGCATTCTGCCTTAGCAACAACACTCCATTGTCAAGGTCATTCACAAAATTAACGGACGTCAAGAGCTTAGAATAACTCGCATGCTTCAGGTTGAAATATACCTTGTTTTGTACTTGCAAAAATCCCGTAGTACCAATCGTCTTCATCCGGTCTAAATAATCTTTTTCCTCCTGGGGAACGATCACCGCCGAATCTTCTTTTGCGTTATCACACGATTCTAAAAGAGCAACACCGACAATGGAAAGTACCAAAGCTGGGCATGCCTTTCTAGCAAATTCTCTTCTTTTCATGGATTAAAAAATGACCGTTAAATCAGTTATAACACTTTTTTAAAATAAATCTTTTATATTTGAAAACTGATATTTCTGATGCAAAATACAAAAAATATAGACTTAGTAGCCCAGTTTCGCAAAGAAAACGTCGATTTCTCCAAAATCGAAAAGGCTCGAGCGTCCAGAACTGTAGTCAATACTGGCCTTGAAGCATACACTGGAACTTGGGGAACCGCGCAAAAGAAACATCTGTTAAATCGTGTTTTAACAGGTTATGGAAGTAGGCATTTATTGGACCTCAACAACCTTTCTTTACAAAAATCCCTAGACTTAATCTTTACACCTGAAAAACAACCGAGCGTTCCGGTCAATGACTATGATTATGAAATCACGAAGGAGGAAACCGAAAAACAAGGTCACGTATATATAGAACCGGGGAAAGAGTATGTATTTGCTCCCGAACCGAATGGATCACCAGGACCAAGACATAATTCACATGACGCTTGGCTATTTAGAAACATGGTCCAACAAAGTACTTCAGTACATTGGCGCATGGTATTCTTCCTGCATAACCTATTAGCAGCTGGAAAAGGAAGTGTCAAAATGTTGTATCAACACTACATAACTCTCTTTAATACTTCCTTTGAGTCTTACAAAACCACGATTTACAAAATTACATTGGACCCATTAATGTTGGACTACCTCAACCTGCAGCACAGTCAAAAGAATAAGCCCGATGAAAATTATGCCCGCGAATTACAAGAATTATTTACCGTAGGAAAAGGACCTAAATCTCAATTTACAGAGCAAGATGTTGGTGAAATGGCTCGATTATTAGTGGGCTGGCAATTCAACAATGATAGTAAAAACAAAATGACTGGTCCTATCACCAACATATTCAATGCGTGGAATCACGATACCTCAGATAAGCAATTCTCTGCCTTTTATGGCAATCGATTAATAAAAGGCCGAAATGGCCAGGATGGTAAAAAAGAATTAGATGAAGCGATAGATATGCTCTTTAGCACGAACGAATGCGCATTGTACTTGTCTAGGAGGCTATACCAATTTTTCTGTTACCCAATCATTAACGATACCGTAGAAAAAAATGTCATAGTGCCTATGGCTGACCTACTTCGTAAAAATAATTACGAACTAAAAGTTCCGCTTCGTGCACTTTTAGGAAGTGCTCATTTTTATGATAACTCGTTTTATAATTCCATGATTAAATCACCTTTGGAATTTATATTCGGATTTTACAAGGAATTTGACATGAATTTATCCAATACTACAACAGGAGGTGATATACCTAAGCGATTCTCAGATCCACTGACAAGTAATTTTTATAAATTCAAAAATTTGCAATGGGAAATGGGCAACATAGGTTTGAACTATACAGATCCTCCTAGCGTATCCGGTTGGCCTGCCTATTACCAAGAACCTGTCTTTGATTTATTTTGGATCAATTCAGACACTATAGCTAAAAGATCCAATTCTGCAAATAGTATTGCCAAATGGGGCGCGTGGGTTGGATCCGGTGAAGTTAAAGGAAATGTACACAATCAAATAGACAAAATTAAGTTTGTCAGCAGTTTGAAATCTCCTGAAAACCTCGACCTGGTCATCGACGAAACGGTAGAAAAGATCATGAGTGCTCCTATCTCTGATAAGGCCAAAGCGCGCATTAAAGCAAGTGTTTTGGGAGGAAATGCCCCTTCTTATTATACGCAATTATATCAGTCGCATATGAGTAAACAGACTGAAGAGACTCGATCAATTTTAAGTAACCGATTAGAAAATTTGTTTGGCGCCTTATTCCAAATGGGAGAAATCCAATTATTTTAATATGGATAGAAGAAAATTTATACATCAAATGTCACATGCGGCAGCCTTGCCTGCATTGTTTTCTTCTATTCCCTATGAATCCCTAGGTTTTGGAACACAATCCGAATTAGCTCAAACGGTTGCCGAAGGTAACATCCTTGTGATCATCGTTTTAAGTGGCGGTAATGATGGTTTAAATACCGTGATTCCGTTGAATATGTTGTCTAAATTGAATAGCATTCGATCAACTGTCATGTTGCCGGACAACAAAATTTTACCTCTGGAAGGTACCGAATTAGGGCTTCATCCATCTTTAAAAGGATTTCAATCTTTATACAAGGAAAACCGTTTGAAAATTGTGCAGGCTGTGGCTTATCCTCAACCAAGTTATTCGCATTTTAGGTCGATGGACATTTGGGATTCAGCTTCAGATGCCTTGAAATACGAAAATAGCGGTTGGGCCGCCCGTTACTTAGAAGCCAAGCACCCGAATTTCCCGGAGGCCTACCCTACTGAATTATTCCCTCATCCATTGTCCATGGAAATTGGTTGGAATTCTTCGTTGATGTTTACTGGAAAAAAATCTTTCACCAGCGTAGTGGCCTCAAATCCAGAATCGTTTTACGAGATTATTAATGAATTTGACAATAATTACCCTTCGACACCCATCGGCGAGAAATTAAAATATTTGCAGCTCATGGCTAAGCAGTCGAATGCCTATGGAAAGGTGCTAAAAGAGCAATTTAAAAAAGGAACTGAATATGCGTTTCCAAGAAGTAATTTGGCGGACCAATTAAAAATCGTCAGCCGACTTATTTCAGGGGGTTTACAAACTAGAATATATAAAGTTCAAATTGGCGGTTTTGATACTCATAGTGCGCAGGTAGAACCTGGAGATAAAACGACTGGAATGCACGCAACTATTTTAAAAGAAATAGATGAAGCTGTGACAGCTTTCATGAAGAGCCTAGACCAAATGGGGAAATCGGATCGTGTATTAGGTATGTGTGTGTCTGAATTTGGGAGAACGGTTCATTCCAATGGAACCAATGGAACAGATCATGGTACCGTTTCGCCTGTTATTTTGTTTGGCAATAAAGTTGATCCCAAGGTGGTTGGCAAGAATCCGATCATCCCAGATAAAACCAACTATTCCTACGAGATGGATATGCAATACGATTTCCGTCAAGTTTATGCCTCAGTCATGAACCAATGGATGGGCGGAACCAAATCGTTTACGAAAGATATTTTATTTAAAGACTTCGAGCAAGTTCCCATTATCCAGTCGGCCTACATCGATTCCGACGAAGATGGCGTACCCGATGTAAATGATAAATGTAACGATACGCCAATAGGCGCTTTGGTAGATGTCAATGGATGTGAAATTTTCACTTTACCATCGAATAATTTCAAGGTAGAAGTGGTGGCTTCCACGTGCGTAGGTGCGAATAATGGATCCTTAAAGGTATCGGTTTTGAATACCAACTATTCTTATTCATTAACTGTCAAAGGACCTAACAAATACGAGAAACAGATTAATATGCCCAAAGGGGTGGCCAATAGCCTGTTGAATGGTTTGGTCTTGGGTGTATATAATTTGGTCTTTACGGTGGAGAATGTCAAGAATTATCAACAAGCCTTTGACATCAAAATTACTGAACCGGCACCTTTGGTTGTTCAATCGACCATCGACGTGGGGAATAAATCAATGAGTATACAACTCGGCGGCGCTACTAATTATTTCGTACAAATAAATGAAGCGTTCTTTAAAGTAACGGAGGCTAATTGGTCTACCGCCTTACCCGCTGGCCTAGTGAAACTACAAGTGAGTACCGATTTAAATTGCCAAGGCATTTATGTCAAGGAGTTTTTTGTTTCAGAGTCGGTCAGTGCATTTCCAAACCCAACCACCGGACCTGTCTCATTACATGTGCATGGAATAGACAAAAAGGTCGATATTTCCATCATCAATGCAGCGGGGTTAGCAATTTCCAATCAAAATCACGCGGTCCCTTCGTCTAGGTTGGTCGGCTTGGATTTAAGCGAATTTATTCCGGGTCTTTATTTAATTCGGATCCAAGGGGAAACCGTAGATCAAACGCTAAAAATAATTAAGCTATGAAATACCTAGGAATTTTATGGATCAGCTTATTGATATTTGCCTGCTCAAAAGGTAGTGAAACCATCACGCCAGCAGTGGTAGTTGTTCCCCCGCCAACGGCCGCCGCACTTACTTTGCCGGCCAATAACACCGTTTGTTATGAAGGTGCTAATGTATCAAGTTTAACTTCAGATGTTTCTTTTTCATGGGCCGCCGCAAAAGATACTGAGATTTACGATTTAGTTGTCACCAATTTAAATACCTTAACTAATACGACAAAATCTGTCAATAGTGATAACAAAGCTACCGTAACACTATTGAGGGGCACGCCATACCGTTGGCAAGTCATTTCCAAATCCAACAAATCCAAAGAAACGGCCAGTAGTGATGTTTGGAAATTTTACCTAGCCGGCGATGGCGCTTCCACCTTTGCCCCTTTTCCTGCGGTCATGATAGCTCCAGTCAGTGGCGCAAGTGTTACACCCAACGCTGGAAAAGTTAATCTTATTTGGTCAGGTGCGGATCCGGACAGCAAAGTTTTGAGTTATGAAATTTATATAGATACTGATCAAACCAAAGTATTGAACAGACTCGTAGCTCCCAGCGCAACTACTAGCTCCAACCTTTGGGTTAACGTTATGCCGGGTACGGTCTATTATTGGTCCGTAAAATCGAGCGATGGAATTTTAAGCTCCTATACGATTCCGTATAGTTTTAGAGTCAATTAAAAACCAATTATTTTCTTTAATTTTTCCAGTGCCCATTGGAAAAAATGTACCATTTTTTTGATAAGCAAATAAATACCTCGAAGACCAATGGACGTTGCAACGGACTGCCAACCGTAGCCGAGCAGCATTCCAAATATTAACGCCATCGTCAACAATTTTCGAGCGGGCATACACTTTTATAATTTAGAACTGTAAAAAAATAAGCCCAAGAAGGGCTTATTGATAATTCGACTTATTTTTTTTGTCTCTTTTTTCCTCTTTCTTTTCCTTAGGAGTTTTAGTTGCCTCCTTCTTTTCGGATTTTTTTGAATTCATCCCTTTGGCCATGGTCGTATCTATTTAAAATTAAAAAACAATTGAAGTGGAAAGGAAGTAAAAAAAATGGTCTGCTCAAAATTTTTATTATATCAAGGCCATTTAATTTTTATTCACCTTGCTTAATCGGACCTCCCTTAAATCCAAAATTGCTCCTTTGGAAAATTTCGTTTGAGACTTAAAGGTGATTTTTTGTACTCCTTTGTTTAATTTAATCGTTCCCACCTTTACTAATTTATACGTTTCCCAAGAACCGCTCCGGGCTACAATTCCTTTCAAATTTGCCGAAGAAGTAAATAAGATAAATTGCTTTCCTGCCTCTAAATTATCCACTGAATACTCGATGCTTGCCTCATACATACCCGTTTCTAGTACTTGGACCTGCCACTCTACTCGGTCTGCTGCCGTAAACCAACCATAAGCTCGCCACTCAGGCATGTATTTTATTTCGGGGCCAATCGCCTTCCCTTTTTCAGCACTGAGCCTGAAAGTACCATTTTTTTCCACTCGAACTAGGCTTGGTTGGGGAGCTGCATTTGCCGATATTCCAAAGAAAAGCCCATTAAGCAAAATCAATAATAGTCCAGTTTTCATCCTTATTTTTGCTCTTTATTAAATAATTCTAATGCTTCAGTATCCTTATATTCAATCATTTTTGCCTTAAGCTCCGACTTCAATTTCTTGATGACACCTGAGTAGGCTTTGTCGCCATATAAATTCTTCATGTTTTTAGGATCCTTTTTGATGTCATATAATTCCCAAGAATCTTGAGGGCCATAAAATTTCGCCAAGGTATATTGATCTGTACGCAAACCAAAATGCGGAGCTACACGATGTGGTTGAGGATATTCATAATAGTGATAATAGGATTTATTATCCCATGATTTTTTGGGGTTTTCGAGCAAAGGATAAAAAGATTTTCCTTGCATTCCTTCGGTTGGTTTTACCCCAGCAATATCTAAAACGGTAGGAGCCCAATCGACATTTGAAACGACTTGCTGGATCTTAGTCCCTGGCTTAATCTTTCCTGGATATTTAATCACGAAAGGAGTCTTTAAGGACTCTTCGTAGATGAAACGCTTATCGAACCAACCGTGTTCTCCCAAATAAAAACCTTGATCAGAAGCGTAAATTACCACGGTATTTTTTGACAAACCTGTTTGGTCTAAATAATCCAAAAGCTCACCAATATTACGGTCCAACGAACGGGCTGTTGACAAATAATCACGCATATATCGTTGAAATTTCCATTCCACTAATACCTTACCCGTCAAATGCTTCTCCTCGAACTCCTTGGTAATCTTATTTTGATAATACTCATAAAAAGCAGCTTTTTGAGCAGGCGTAAAACGCTTGTAAGTCGGGTTGTTGAAGTTGGCATTTACCTTCAAATCCGAGCCCAATACCATCGTTTTGTCTACCGTCATATCTTGGTCGCGCGCGGCAGGCCGGCCTTCATAGTTGTCATAAAAATTATCCGGAACCGGGAAAGTGACATCATCATAGGAACCTAAATCCTGTATGTCCGGAAACCATTCCCGATGCGTGGCCTTGTGGCCGACCACCATAAAAAAGGGTTTTGATTGATCTCTTTGCTCCAGCCACTCCTTTGAAAATTTCGTAATTAAATTTGACACATAGCCTTCATATTGAATCTTTTCATTGTTTTTATTTATGAAATCCGGATTGTAATAGAAGCCTTGGCCAGGCAACACATTTAAAAAATCAAAGCCGTGCGGAAGAGCGCCTAAATGCATTTTTCCGACCCAAGCCGTTTGATACCCATTTTTTTGCAAGGCCTCCGGAAAAACAGCTTGGTCTATATTAAACACTTTTTCATTTACTTTGTAACCGTTCATGTGACTGAATTTTCCGGTTAGTAAGGTAGCCCGACTAGGCCCACAAATGGAATTTGTTACTACGTTATTGTACAAAATGGCACCTGAATTGGCAATGCGGTCGATGTTAGGCGTCTTAGCTATTTTACTTCCATAAGCACTAATGGCCTGGGTAGTATGGTCATCAGAAAATATAAAAATGATGTTGGGCTTCTGGCTAAATGCAGCAAATGTGCTAAAGACCAAAAATAATGCGAGTAAATTTTTCATAGCGTTTGGTTTATTTGATACGTCGTAGTGTCACTAATTTTATGTCAAGGTCATTGGCTTTGAGCAAATTTTGGCTCATTAATTTCAGCGTTCCCTTTCCTGGTTTCAAATGAATGGTTCCTAAATTCAAAGATATAAAATCTTTGATAAAGGATTCATACCGATTCATTTCTCTCCATAAGCAAATTATTTTTTCTGATACACCTTCACATAATCCACCGAAAAAACGTCAGGGAAAACCGTTTTACTTATTTCGGCCAAGACACTGGGAATCTCCATACTTAAAATCAGGTATTCGGGAATTTGAGAAATCCCAGCGGAAACTTCATAAAACTTAAGTCCATCGATGTAAAAAGAATAGGTTTCAGGCGTCCACAATAATCCAAATGTATGGAAACCTGAACTAACTCCCTTGAGATAACTTTGCATCCCCCGGGTGCTTTGTTGGCCCGCCCCATAAGGTCCCCAGTGCACATTATGAGAAACGATATCAGTCCCTAATTTTTTAAAAAACTCCATGATATCCACCTCAGCTCCATATATTTTAGGGTCAGTTCCACCGGCCAATTGCGGAGATTGTAACCAAAAAGCACCCCAAACGCCAGGAGAATTTTGGAGCTTTGCCTTACATTCAAAATAGCCATATTGAGGCATGAATTTTCCTTGTGTCCCGACCGCACTAATCAGAATGGAATCGTTTCTTTTCAAGGCATATAAATTCAAAAGCCCGTCTTTGACTTGGATCGCCTCAGTAGACACATAGCCAAGGGCACGCTTTCCTAAACCTCGGGGTTTCCATTTCAACGTGTCTAATTGGCTTCCGGTAAATTCATCTTCCCAAACCAACGAATACCCATGATTGATGGGATTGAATTTATCGGTCGACATAGGTCCCTGAGCGGGTCTTTGTCCAAATACAAAAGGAAGAAATACGATATTAAAAATTAAAACCAGACTCCATTTTTTATTGACCATTTTGAAAGTGCGATTGTTAACAATATGATATTAATATGTCCTAATATAATAGCTATTTTTGTAAGATGAAAGTTTACGTTTTTACGGCAAGCATCTTATTCATTAGCATACAAGTTTGGGGACAAGACCAAATGCTAAAAGGAATTATTCAAGATGGAATTACCGAAAAAATACTCCCTTATGCTAACGTAAGCCTCTGGAAAAAAGATTCAACGGTATTCCAAGGACTATTAAGCGATTCTTTGGGCCAATTTAGCTTTAAAAATATCCCGGCCAATATATCTTTCGTCAAAGTTCAGGCCTTGGGTTACCGATCATATAATGCATCAATTTTAGGGAAAAACTCTTTTTTAACGATCAAACTAAAACCTGAAAATACAGTTTTAAACGAAGTATTTGTTCAAGGTGAGCGTTCAGTTAGTCATTTGCAAATAGATAAACAAATTTTCAATACGCGTCAATTTCAAAATTCTGCCAATGGAACGGGGCTTGATTTAATTCAAAGACTGCCCTCGGTGACAGTAAATACAGAGGGCAATGTAACATTAAGAGGTAGTTCCGGATTTATTTTATTGGTCGATGGCAAACCGTCTAGTCGAAATCCCGCTGATGTTTTAGCGCAAATTCCGTCCAATTTAATTGAAAGTGTAGAAGTCTTGACGACGCCATCGGCCAGATACGATGCAGATGGAAAAGCCGGAATGATCAATATCATCACAAAAAAAGATAGCCAAATAGGAACTTCGTGGTCAGGAAATATGATGAATGCAGGGACAAATCCTTTGCGCTGGGGAGGCGATATCATGTGGACTTTGGCAGAAAAAAAATGGAATATTTTTGCTGCAGCGGATTATAGGCGCTTTGATATTGAAGGCTTTCGGGTAGGAGAAATTCGAACCATTTTAAAAGACTCATTGACCTACATGCCCTCTGCAGGTATTCGTGACTATAGGGATTTTCAATACTCCTTGCGTGCAGGGGGAAGCTTTTATCCTAAATCCACTGATGTCTTTAACTGGTCAGCGTATGTGGGAGAAAAACAAACCGACCGAATGGCTAATTTGAACTACCAAGAGTATGTTCAAACAGGAATTCCTTTATCCCTATTTTCAAATTCGTTCAAAACACCCATCAAAGAATTCTATAATCAAAACTTATTTGTCCGTTCAGGTAAATTTCAAACCTTTACTGGAGATTATAGTCACATTTATGCGAACAAAAGTAAACTATCTCTGCTAGCACTTTATGAGTTTTCTGAATTAGGAGGCCCCTTAAATAATTCGGATACCTATAAAGGAACAAGCCAATTATTACTTTGGGAAAGGTCTACCGAAACAAGTCCACTAACTGCCTTAAGGTTTCAAATAGACTATTCGATTCCATTATCAAACAATAGAAAATTAGAAATTGGCTATCACATACGTCAAATTCAGCATGATGGTGATTTTTTATTTGAACGATTGAATCTGAGCAACCAACAATGGAAGTCCGATCCTAACTTTAGTGATCAAATGAAATTATCGCAAAAAATTCATGCTCCATATGTCCAATTAAATGGAACAAAAAATATATTTAGTTATGCGCTTGGCCTACGCACTGAATATTTAAGTAGGACATTAACTCATAATGCTGAACCAAACAAAATCTATGCTTTAGACCAAATTTATCTTTTCCCATCGTTCCAAGGACAGTGGAAAATATCAGATAGCTATTCATTTCGAACAGCGTATAGCCGTAGAATTGACAGGCCCACCACTAAATTAATGTCCCCGTTTAAAAACCATCGACATGCGGAGACCATTGAAAACGGAGATCCTAATTTGTTACCTGAAATAGCTGATATCGTCGAAATAGGGATAAGCAAGTCCTACGAAAATATCTCATTCACGGCAACGGCTTATGTGAACTTTTTAAAAGATAAAGTTTTTAGGGTCAACGAAATCTATTCTAGAACTATTTTAGGCAGAACCTATACAAATGCAGGAAATTCACAATCCACCGGAATGGAGTTTACAACCGAAATCAAGGCAACAAAAAATTGGAAAATTTACTTATCTGGGAATTTATATCAATTTGATGTCCAAGGAAAATTCAATGGGATTGAGACCACTCAAAATAGTTTTAATTATAACCTTAATGGAAATACGGTCATTGATATTTTGCCTAGACTTCGTTTTGCTTGGGATATCAATTACCTATCCAAATCAGTAACTACACAGGGCATTGACTCTGAATTACTTTTATCGAATGCAAGTTTGAAATATACTCTCTGGCAAAATAAGGGGAGTATCACTTTCCAAGCACAAAATATATTCAATACCAATGTTCAAACCATACAAACTCAAACGAAAGATTTTTTCAGCAGTACAGATTATCGAAAGTGGGATCGCGTCTTTCAGATCAGTTTAGGATTTAGAATTAATGACCGAGGTCAAAAAGTTAAATCAACCAAAACAGATTATGGCGAAAAAGATTTTTAATCGTTAAGGCAGTTCGGCCAAACGGATGTTGCGGTATTGAATCGACATCACATTCCCAGGATGCAATTGAAGTCCCACGGGTCCTGAGGCTGGAATAGTTTCAGAAGTATAGGTCATTACTTCCACGCCATTTAACCAAACAGTATAGGTTTTGCCCTCCATTTTAATTTTCATCGTGTTCCAATCCGTCGGCTTGACTAATGCTAGAATTCCTTTTGCTTCAACGGGATATCTCAATTTTGGAATGTAAGGTGAGCCTGTTAAGTCACGCTTTAATGACCCTGAAATACCTATTTGTATTTGATCATTTTCTGAACGCATCCAAACACCTGAATCAACCACCCCATCGCCCAACAAATAATCTGCCTGGAAAATGAAATTGGTGTACGTCTTCTCTGTCCATAAATTACTTCCTTTTCTTGCCGCGTTATTGCGCACATAAAGGATGCCTTTCTCGGCGCGCCAGCAACTTAAATCTTCAGGTAATTTCCAACCATCGAAGTTTTTACCCGTAAAAATCTTTTTTAATTTAGGCTCTTTCGCCAAAGATGTTTGTTGGAAACTCAAAAATAGAATGGCAACAATGAGTAAATTTTTCATAGCAACAATTGGTTTATTTTAGGTTTTAAAGATCTCATAAAAGAGATATATTTTTTGAAATTAACTAATAAAAATGGAAAATACATGCTTAATTTTTGATTCTTTCTTCGTGCAACTTCTTCCCCATGACGTCATAATGAGTCATGTACAAAATGGGTTTTTGCTGTTCATAAACCATTTTAATTCCTAGAAAACCACCTGCAACACGAAGAAACTGATGCTCAGGTCTTTTCTCATTTGGGGGCCAACCTTGTGCATGAAAGTCACTTACTGGCCCTGATCCAAACTCCATTAATCCCGACGTGGCATCTTTAGAAACATATTGCCAATGCCGATCCCCATTGACAACAACGGCTTTTTGGCCCGATAATAATTCCCTTGCCCAATCTCCCTCTGTTTTAAAGGCAAGGTTTGAGTGATTATCAGCCTTAGCTCCTCGATCAGGCCCTACGATAGGCGTAGGAGAAAAAATGATTTTATAAGTCGCATCTGATTGTTGCATGGTGTTAATGAGCCAATTCTTTTGCTCGATTCCCCAAATCGTTTTTGTCGCTCCATCTGGCATATCGTTATTGCTTCGGTATTCTCGCCCCTCTAAAAACCATAACTGAACATCTTTCCCCCAGCGCAAAGTTCGGTAGGGTTTCCCAGCCAAGGGTACATTTTCATGCCAAATTTTCAAGCCATCCGAAATGGTCAGTTGGCCGAAATTAGCCGAACCAGGATGCACATCATCGGCTAATAAATCATGGTCATCCTTCAACATATAGATAGGCGTAAATTGAAAAAATGATTTTAAGGAAGGCCAAGCGTCCATGGCATGCCATTTATGTCGCGCTTTTTCAGGCGTATTGGCCATAGGTCCTGGCTTATCATAATATACATAATCCCCTGTTTGAACAAAAAGATCCGGCTTTAAAAGAGCCATACTTTGGTAGGTATGGAATCCTTTTAAGGAATCATCGTGGCTCCAAAAATACTGGCAGGTAGACGTGGTCAGGTTCAACTCCTTTTTATCATCAATGGCGGGAGCCGTCGTGAAATTCCCAGCTGCCTTTTGAACCAAACCTTTTTCAGTTGGCTTACCCTCAAGCCTCACCTCATAGCGGGTATTAGGTTTCAAGTCCTTGAAAGTATAAAATACGGTGAAATCCTGCTCTTGAACGGCTGGCAACCAGCCACTGGAAATTTTAAAGGACCCTGATTGTAATGTAATTCGGACCCAACCCGCGGTTCCAAGCACTGAGCCATCCATCTGGGCAATGGGCATGTTTTCATCAAAATTAATAGGATGTCTAAAAACCTGATTAAGTCGTTGATGAACAACGGGATTAGGTTTTTCCTTTTCACACAAACGAGTCCAAACGGTCGCATGTACAGAACTTAGCTCGCTGACTTTAAAGCCCGTAGTGAAATACACTTGCTGGGCAGCAATTTTGGCATAAAAAGCCAAAAAAAATACAGTGAAAAATAAAAATCGATTAAAAAATACCTTCATGAAAATCCGATTAAAGAATTAAATTAAAGAAAATTACTCAAATGTAAAAGTATATACTTTTAATGTATACTTTTGTAAAAAAAATGAGATGAAAACACTATCCTTAAAACTTGACGATCCTATTTATGCAGAGGCGGAAGAAATCACCGGTCATTTAAAAATAGCTAGAAATAGATATATTAATGAGGCGGTGAGTTTATACAATACCTATCAAAAGAGACGCATATTAAAAAATCAATTGGCCAAAGAATCAAACCTGATTAGCGAAAATTCGTTGGAAATATTGAAAGAGTTTGAGTTATTGAGGGATGAAGATTAATCAATACGAAATTTGGTTGGCTAATTTAAGTCCTAGTAGGGGAACCGAACCTGGTAAAACAAGGCCAGTGGTTGTCGTTCAAACAAATTTGATGAATGCCATACATCCATCCACCTTAATTTGCCCCATTAGTTCGCAAATCAATTTGGAAGCTACCATTTTAAGAGTGCACCTAAATAAAGGGATTTTAGATCAATTAAGTGATATTCTCGTCGACCAAATCCGGGCGATTGACAACATTAGAATGATGAAGAAAATTGGCTCACTGACTAAAACCCAAATTTCACAGTTGAAAGCCAATCTGAAAATCGTATTGGATATAGCGTAAAAAATCTTCTCGACCCCCACATACGCTGAATCGAGAAGATTGATAACTCAATGCTCTTATTTCACAAACTTTTGCAGCCAATTATTTTGTTCCCACAGCATGTGCAATAAATTTTCTTTGCCTCGGTAACTATGCGCTTCATAAGGCAAGAAAACAAATCGAGTAGTTCCTCCATTGCCCTTAATGGCAGCATACAAACGCTCACTATTGATCGGATAAGTACCCGTATTATCATCTGCCTCCCCATGAATTAACAAAATGGGCTCCTTGATTTTATCGGCATAACTGAATGGACTCATTTCAAAATACAATTTGGGTGCTTGCCAATAGGTACGATCCTCATTTTGAAAACCAAAAGGGGTTAAGCTTCGGTTGTAAGCGCCACTTCGAGCGATTCCTGCTTTAAATAAATCGGTATGTGCCAATAAATTGGCCGTCATAAAAGCCCCATAACTATGGCCACCTACCGCCATGCGCTTGCGGTCACCAACTCCCAATTCCGACAAATAATTAATCGCCGCCTCCGCATTCAACTTTAATTGCTCGACAAAATTATCGTTGGGTTTTTTATCACCCCCCGTGGCCACGATAGGCATTTCGGCATTATCTAAAATGGCAAAACCCTGAGTGACGTAATAAATGGGGGAAGCCCAACTTAAAGTGGTGAATCGATCCTTACTTCCTCTAATTTGTGCGGCATCCGCAGCCGAATTAAATTCACGTGGATAAGCCCAAATCAACACGGGCAATGGACCATCTTTTTCT
The DNA here is from genome assembly GCA_945866095.1 of Spirosoma fluviale. Taxonomy (GTDB): domain Bacteria; phylum Bacteroidota; class Bacteroidia; order Cytophagales; family Spirosomataceae; genus Aquirufa; species Aquirufa fluvialis_A. The sequence continues at coordinate 34,938 of CAMBGA010000003.1, read as the reverse complement.
TTATTATATCCTTTGGGTAAATATAAATCCCCTGTTAAATCGACTCCATCCGCGCGCTTGTATTTTATTTTCTCCTTTGAGATACCTGCTAAACCTGGATAAGGATTGACAAAATTAGTAATCAATTGATCCGCTTGCTTGGTGATCAGATGTTTGATATAATAGTTGGGGACCTCTTTTTGAGATTCTTTTCTTGTGACAATGATTAATTTATCGGCATCAATGACATCTTCAACTAATTCAAAACTTCCTTCCGTTGAGCGCCAAATAATTTCATTTTTTTTCGAAGCCAAATCAAACTTTGACAAAAAAGGTAAATCTCCTTTGGCCGATGAACCCACGGGATTATTCATCAGTATTTTACTCCCATTATCCGTGGTTTGAATAACCGATCGGCCAAAATTATTCTTCCGATAGACCGGCATTCCCGGACTATTATACGCATCTGTGAAGTTGCGTTCGTACAAAAGCTCAACACTTTTAGTAGTTGAATTATACCGGCTCACTCGGGAACTTTGTTTTACACGAGAAACTTCAGTGATCAGCGCTAAATTCGCATCGCCCCAAGTGGTACCTGCAAATCTTGATTTCGTCTTAAACAACTCCTTCGCTTCTCCAGTAAACGGAGCGGAAAGACTGTAAACCGCATCATGAAACTCAACCGATTTCTTAATCAAACCACTGTCCAAAGGCATGGCCCAAACAACTGTGGAAGCTTCATCATCCCTCCATTCAAAGTCTCTTGGAACATTTTGTGTATTATCGTAACCTGAAGGTACATTTTCAGTCGAAGGAAGATCGGCCAATACCTTGACCGTTTTTCCTGACAGATCCATGATGCCAACGGTCGTCGGAAATCCATACGCAGTCACCACATAGGAGAAAGGCTTTTTCATCGTCCGAGTAAGGACATAATTTTTATCGGGCGATAAAGATAGCGCACTGTACATATCCGACTTGCCTAATCCCCTTTCTTGGCCATTTTTAGATAAAACTATTTGGGCCTGCGCATAATACTCAAACAATTGTTCATCATAAGGCGATTTAATTAAGTCCTGATACGTAGGTCTTGGCGCTGCCTTCCCGATGTTTTGTTGGATCGTAGGTCCCTTAGGAGTAATCGGTTTCTTAGGTGCCCCCGAAGCAGCATGGATGATGGATTTATATAGTATGGTTTGATCATCCACCCACAGATACGCGTTCCCCATCACATTATTAAGGGGTTTTTGATTGATTTTGGAAGCTTTTTTAGTCGATAAATCGATCACATATAAATCGACACGATCGGACTCCGTTTGTAAAAATGCTATTTTTTTCTCTGAGGGGCTCCAAGAAATACTTGATATCAACGGATTTTTAGGTAGGCCTGTAATCACGAAACTTTGATTGGTTATTAAATTTTTCAAGGATAAGCTATTGATAAATAATTGCCGACTTTGAGAAAAGTTATTCGGATTTAAGCGCAAACCTGCAATCCGGTTTTCGGGTTGGCCTAACTCTTCCACCGTCGGATAAGAATTCCGTTCACTCAATAACATCCAATCCGCTTTACTGTCGATTCGAATACTGGGAGTGGGTTTTGCCAATAGTAAATCGGAGATTGCTTGAGGAGGTTTTTGATATTCCATGGCATCTTGGGCAGAGGCCGCAGATACAACAAATAGAACTAATGAAATGATACGTAATAATGTTTTCATTTTGATTGATTTAAGGATACATCAATATAAAAAAAGGTGGCTAATAAATTAGCCACCTTTCCCATTAATATTAAAAATTTACAATGGATTTTGAACAATGGCCGTGTTGGAATTGATCTCACGACGCGGGATTAAGAATTCCCAACGAACATCACCCGGTGCCACGTCATACAATAAAACGACAGACGCAATATGGTTCGCTCCATTACGATTTAATGGCGCATTGGTACGCTTCAAATCTAGGAAACGGTGACCCTCACCCCATAATTCAATACGGCGATGTAGTAAAATTTCATCTAATAAAGCCGTTCCTGTTTTAGTAGATGTCACATAATTAGCATCTCTAGTCCTAACTAGGGAATTAAGGACAGTAGCTGCTCCAGCATTATCACCCAAACGAACTTTTGCCTCAGCTTCGATTAAATACATTTCAGCTGCACGCATGTAAGGCACATCTCCCATGGCAGACGTAGATGGTACGCCTGGTAAACGGAATTTTTGATTGATAAATGGTACACGTACACCACCTGGAGGAACAATTGAATTCGCTGCCGTTGGTGTACTTACCCACATTTTGGCACGAACATCCGTAGGCGAAATTTGATTGTACAACAAGCTATTGATTGCCTTTGGATAGGTACGAATCACTGTAGAGTTGTAGTTACAAGAAATATACGAGTGATAAGCACCAAAATATTCCGTTTGATCTTCTAGGTGATCAAAACCCCACATCCACTCTGAATTGGTAATTTCTTGAAAACCATCTGCATATTGAGCAGCTGACATAGGCATATAACCTGCACGCGCCTCAGCCGCATATTTCGCCGCATTAGCCCAGTTTTGCTGAACCAAAGCGACTCTTGCTTGTAAACCTTTTACCACATTTAGATTGATGTGTGATTTGTTTACCCGAGCAGAAGTCAATAAAGCAGCAGCCGCATCTAAATCCTTGTTGATTTGCGTATAAACTTCCTCAACCGTATTTCTAGCTTTTCCTTCGGTCGTTGGCTCTAATACTACAGGAATTCCTAATTGTGCATTAGGTTTTGCAGCAGCATCATAACGCTTGCCATATATCTGAACTAAGTTGAAATAGCTAAATGCACGTAATGCCAAAGCCTCACCTTTCAACGTATTTTTATCTGATTGAGGGCCAACGGCCTTATCGATATTCGCTATTCCGATGTTGGCATTACCAATAAATCGATAATACATTTCATAAGGAAATTGAGATAATACATTGACGTCAGAACGGTGAGCGGTCCAACGAGTTTCCCCCACATGCCAAGAAGCGGCTGTCGTTCCAAGAACCATATCTTCCCCTAAATGATCCAAAATAATCATCATGGCAGGATGTCCAGAATGACCTTGTGAACCTAAGTAACGGACAACAAATGAGCGATATATACCATTAATCGCCGCAGATGCATTTTTCGTCGTGGAATAAGCAGCACCCGCATCGATACTAGCCGTCGGGCTAGCATCCAAATAAACCGTTTCGCATGAAAAAGAGATCATGCTGAAAACAAAAGCTAAGAGAATTAATATTTTATTTTTCATGTTTCTAAAAATTATAAAGAGAATGAAAGACCAATAACCAATGATTTAGCAGGTGAATAGACATTGCTTGTCGTTCCACCAAAATTTTGCTGAACATTCATTCCGCTTCTTTTAGAAAGCATAATGAAATTTTCACCACTTAAATACACTTGGGCATTATCCATTTTTAACTTACGGGCCAGAGTTTTTGGCAAATTGTATGATAAGGTCACAGAACGAACATTCATGTAACTACCGTCAATCAACCAACGATCTGAGGCGGCATCAAAATCAGCCGTTCGACCATTGTCCATTCTAGGAACATTGGTTTTATCTCCTGGATTAACCCAACGATTCAAGATGTCCACATGTTTTGCATTGTGATATCCCGCACCCATTAAACCCGCATAAGCTCCATCATAAATTTTGCCGCCTAATTGGTATACCAATAAAGCCGACAAGGTAAATCCTTTGTAACGGATTGAATTAGTCACAGAACCTGTTAAATCAGGAATGGATGTTCCATTATACCAAAAACGAGCATTCGCAATGTTATTGGTTAAGGTATCACCAGTAGCCGTAATTCTTGAATTAGAAGCCACAAATGAAATCGCGCGATACTCAGCTACTCCATTATCCGGATTTACACCTTTGTACTCGCGTAACCAATAATCGTATAAGGACGTACCTTCTTTTAACTTTTTAGTTCCGTCGATGATTTCCTTACTTTGAGCCGGCATCTTGGTGATTTTATTTTCCAATTTGGTTGCATTTACATCAATGTTCCAAACAAAGTCTTTGGTTCTAATGACATCGCCACTTAACTGAATTTCAAATCCTTTATTGTACATGGAACCAATATTCCTTGTTTCAGTTTGAATACCAACAGACAATGGCAAAGGAACCGCAAAAATCAAGTTAGTCGATTGGCGATCAAAATATTCAATAGTTCCGTTAATTCGATTTTTGAATAATCCAAATTCCAAGGCCACATCAAAAGATGTATTGGTTTCCCATTCTAACGTTCTACTACCTAAACTTGATTGTAAAATACCAGGCTCTGTTGCATTGTTCCAACCTAATGCATACAAAGGTTGCCATGCATAATTGCTAATACCACCATCATTACCTGTCTGGCCATAAGAACCTCTTAATTTCATGTTATCGATGAAAGTCAATTCCTTCATGAAATCTTCTTGGTCCAAACGCCAAGCAGCAGATGCGGAATAGAATGTACCCCAACGCTTATCCTGATAGAATTTAGAGGATCCATCTCGACGCGCTGAAAACGATACAAAGTATTTTGAATCGTAGTCATAATTCACACGAGAGAAAAATCCTTCTACTCGGCGTAAATCATACTGAGAAGTTAAATTAGTGGTCGTGGTGAAATTGATCAACTCATAATTACCATCCAAAATTTGTTGGCTTCGAGAACCATCCAAACTATTGCTCACCAAATTATAATTCTCATGCCCCACTAATGCATCCACATTGTGCTTACCAAATGAATGGCTATAGTTCAATAATTGGGATAAGTTGTAATTGGTAATGTTTTCAAAAAGATTAGATGCGCGACCTGCTGGTGCTCCATCCCCGATTTCTGGATTTCCAAAAACAACAGAGTTCGCATTCGTGATATCTAAACCAATCGTATTTGTGAATTTGAAATCCTTCAAGAAAGTGATTTCAGCAAAACTACGACCGCCAAAAAGGTTTCTTCTGAAGAAGTTTTCATTCAATTCCGTTTCTGCCACCACGTGACGACCTCCATACTGAGGACGGTTAGACAAACCTAACGCATTTAAATTACCGTAGTCATACCTTGTTTTTCCATTTTCCAACTTCAAAAAACTACCAGGAGCTTTAGGATCGTACGCATATACCGGATAAATCGGTGCCATACCGCGAGTAAAGAAGAAAGGGTTGACAAATGAAGATCCACCGTCAGCCGTTGACTGATTTGAAGTGGTCATCGTAGTCGTCATGTTAGCACCTACTTTCAACCAAGAATTCATTTGATTATTAACATTTAGACGAGCAGTAAAACGATCATAGTCCGACTTGTTCTGATATCCCTTGTCGTTCAAATAAGAAACTGAAAAGAAATAATCCGACTTTCCATTCGATCCAGAGAAATTGGCACTCACCTCATCACGAACTCCTTGGCGCATAATGGCCTTCTCCCAATTTAAATCATCTGGATTGTAGATTAATTTCGCATTTGAATTTAACTTCCCGTCAGTTCCCACTAATGAAGCGAACGGTACGTCATATACGTTATAGCCTGTACCGACAATTGCACCCAAACCAGCAGATGCTGTTGTGTTTGCCGTTGCAATAGCCACAGGGTTTGCCGCACGATAGGCTAAGTTATTTCGGTTTGATTCCCACATTAATGGGTAATAATCACCTGCTCCTACACGGTCGTACTCAGGAAGAGCACGTGTGTTAAAACCTTTGGTGTATTTAATATTGATTGAGTTCTTTCCTTTAGTCCCTTTTTTGGTGGTCACCATCACAACTCCGTTGGCAGCACGAGCTCCATAAAGAGCTGTTGACGCCGCATCCTTCAAAACCGTAATGGTCTCAATATCATCATTGTTTAGATTAGCGATACTCGCAGAAAAAGGTACTCCATCCACCACATATAAAGGTGCATTGGATGAAGAAATAGAACCAAAACCACGTATACGCACGTCAGGCGAAGAACCCGGTTGGCCCGATGTAGAGGTAGTCGTAACCCCTGGAGCAATACCTTCTAAAGCCTGACCTATATTCGTAATAGGCCTAACTGCTAATTTCTCTGCGCCAATTTTAGCCGAAGAACCCGTAAAACTAGACTTTTTAGCTGTTCCAAAGGTAGTGATGACCACCTCATCCAAGGTTTCATTGGCCGCCAACAATTGAACATTGATCAACGACTTGTTACCTACTAAAATCTCTTGATTTACATACCCTACATAGGTAAAAATTAATGAGCTTGTAGATCCTACATTAATTTTGAATGAACCATTCACATCAGAATTTGTACCTCTACTCGTTCCTTTAATTGAAATAGTCACTCCAACTAATGCCTCTCCCGCATCATTGGTTACTTTACCAGTAACCTGTCTTTCTTGTGCGTACAATGGACTCAATGCCGCAATCCAAAGAATCATCAATAAACGTAATGTTTTCCTCATAAATTGAATTTTGATTGTTAATGAAAGAATTTAAAAAGCAAATATAAAAGAGTTTATACCACAATAGATACACTATCGTAAAAATTCCTTTACAATTATTTAAAATAAATCTCAAATATTAACTCCTTAAAAACAAAAAGGTTTTAAAAATTCAAAACGGCATGTTTGATTTTTTCACGTTTCCAAGTGTAGGTGATGTGAATGCGGCCATCTCGAGTTTGAATAATGGCTGGGTAAGAGAATTCTTTTAATGGAGTGTTTTCTAATTCGCCTACCTTAGTCCAATGTGCCCCATCTTTTGACGTAGAAACGGCTAAAATCTCGCGCTCCCCTTCCGTTTCTTTAGGCCTATTTCCGAGTGGATTATGGACCAAAACATGTAAGCCACTTTTTAATGTTATGGCATCAGAACCTGAATTGGGGTTTTTTAAATTCATTTTTTGTAATTGAGTCCACGTATTTCCTTGGTCTGAAGAATAAGCCTCCATGATAAAACCGGTATTGCTTCTGCACAGTAATTTCATCCGACCATCCAGAAGAAAAATCACACTGGGCTGAATGGCTGAAAACGTTTTGCCATCATTTAAGGCTTTCGTTTTTTTCCAAGTCCTGCCGCCATCTTTCGTCATTTCAAAATGCAATTTATCCCCTGAATCTTCCGAACTACTTGGGCATAAAAGAGTACCATCAGCTAATAAGAGTGGTTTATTTTTGACCGGCCCCAAGATACCTTTGGGTAATTTTTCCGCCGCAGACCAAGTTAGCCCTGCGTCTTTTGAGCGCTTCAGCATTCCCCACCATTGAGATGGCTTTGGACCCACTTTATAAAATAATATCAATTCGCCTTGAGGCATTTGGAATAGGACAGGGTTCCAACAAGGATACCGTACTTTTTTATTTTGAATCCCATCTGCTACTTGGACCGGGGGAGTCCAACGGCCTTGAACATTTCGACTCAACCAAATTCCCACATCTTTATTTCCTTCATCACTGCCCGCAAAAAAAGCAGAAACTAAGCCCTTTGGTGTTTCTACAATCGTAGACGCATGACTAGAGGCAAAAGGTACCTTAGTGAAAATAAACTCGGAGGGTAATTTCTGAGCACAAACACCCACACTTACCAACACGCATAGCCCCCAAATAAATACCCTCATCCGATTCATAAAATTTATGATTTAAAAATACGATCCATTAAAATCCACTTCTCCCCATTTTTTGCCCAAGGCAAGGGCTTTTGAAATTTCCACATCAACTCCTCCCAAGCGGCAATCTTTGGATTTGTCGCATCAAAAGCTGCTTTCTTTTCAAAAGTAAACTCATCCACTGTTTCCAAAATCATGAACATCCGATTGCCTGTTCGAAATATTTCGATATTTAAAACTCCCGCGTCGATATCATGCTGAGTCACCTCGGGCCAAGCATTGCCCTTGGCATGATAGTGCTCATATTCTTTTATTAATTCTGAATCATCCACTAGATCTAAAGCCAAACAAAATCTTTGCATAACATTATTGATTAAAATACTGATTAAATGACTGTATCGTTTGGGTCGCCGCCGCCTCTGAATTAGGCCAAGCAAATGCCTCCGCAGAAACAAAACCCGTATAATTTATTTGCTTTAACACTTGGGCCACCTCCCTAAAATCCGAATGCCCATTTCCCACCGGACGCCTATTGCTATCCGCAAAATGTACATGTATAACTAAATCACCTGCCGCCTTAATGCTCGCTGCCATATCTGCCTCCTCAATATTCATGTGAAATAAATCGGCCAATAATCCCACATGCTGTATTTGACGCGACTTTAAAAACTGAACCCCATCGCCAAGTGTATTAATTAAATTAGTTTCATACCTATTTAAAGGCTCATAAATTAATTTGACCCCTAAGCTTGACGCATGATTACCTAAATAACTCAAACCATCAGCCAACCAATGCATCGCCTCTTCCCGTTCTACCCCTGCCACCACATTTCCTTGCATAGAACCAATAATCGCTGGCGCCCCAAAAGCGGCTCCCAATTTGATCATCGACTTAATAAATTCCATGGCTTTTTTCCGTATGGCCGCATCCGGATCCGTCAAGGTTAATCCATGAATCACCTTACCAGCCCCCGTTCCTACGGCGGCCAATTGCAATTTGTATTTTTCTAAAAGTAATTGGGTCTCTGATACATCTAATACTTCAGCTGAAGCAGTAAACAATTCCACCGCATCAAATCCTAAAGAAGAAGCATGTGCCAAACTTCGCTCTAAATCATGCCAATAAATCCAAGGGCCTGATTTAATTTCTGGAACTAAGGCAATCGTAACGCAGGATTTTATCATATTTTTATCGGTCAAAATCAACCATTATTTTCGTTATACCCTTCGCATTAGCGGCCCAATCGGCCAAGGCAGCACCCGCATCATCCAATGAAACTGTCTTTGAAATTACATCCTCCACAGGAAATTTTCCCGCCTCCAAATAGGCAATCACCTCCGGAAATTCATCCGTACAATTTCGTGAACCTAAAATTTCTATTTCCTTTCGGACAAAAATACCGGTGTTAAACTCAACCGCCGATTTGGCATACCCGATGCAAACCACTCGGCCTGTATACGCCACTTCATCCACCGCGGCCCGATACGTCATCGCATTTCCCACAGCCTCAATAATCACATCAGGCCCATCGCCATCCGTGATGCGCGTCAATGCCTCATGCAAATCTTCCCGACTTGTATTGATCGTATGGGCAACGCCAATCTTTTTAGCAATGTCCATTTTGGAATCATCAATGTCAATGGCAATCACCTCAGCGCCCCTATTCACCGCAGAAGCAATCGCTCCCATTCCCACAATCCCACAACCGATCACCGCAACCCGATCTTGACTACTCACTCGGCCACGAGCGGCCGCATGAAAACCCACGGTCAATGGCTCCACTAAGGCTAATTCCTTTAAACTAAGTTTCTCCGATGAAAATAAATCCTGCCAATGAATCGCGATGTATCGGGTCATCGCACCAGGCCGACGAACCCCCATCGTTTTATTATCTTGGCATGCGTTCCTGCGACCCTTACGACACGAAATACATTTTCCACAATTCAAATATGGATACAAGGTAACCTTGTTGCCCAATTTAAATGATTCAGGTACTTGGCTTCCAATCTCTTCGATCGTCCCACCCACTTCATGACCCAAGACATTGGGATATTCTTGCAATTCAAAAAGTCCTTTGAAGCCGTTTAAATCGCCTCCACAAAACCCAACCATCCCTATTTTCAGCAAAACCTCTTCAGGTCCTATGCTAGGTTTGTCAATTTCACGAATCTCGGTTTGGCCTATAGCCGTTAGAAATAAAGCTCTCATATGTTAAGATCGAGGTATGTTATTTTCTGGCCGACCTTCGAACCACATTAAATTTTTAACGGGGGCAATGACTGCGGCCAACTCACCTAAAATTCCTTCTGGGATTTTAAAATCCAAAGAAGCAATATTTCGCTGGATGGAGGTCAGTCGGCACATCCCTACAATCGTCGTAGCGATATCAGGATGATCCATGGCATAACGCATCGCCACATCACTTAAACGCACCCCATATTTTTGACAAATTTCCAATAAAGCGGGTTGGATCGCCAACATCTCCTTTGGGGCATTATGCCATTCGGGAAGTGCTGCATCAGATAAAATCCGCTGCATCAGCGGAGCGGCATTCATCAAACCAAACCCTTTTTCCTTCGACAAGGGTACTAATTCATCATTAATTTCATCTTGAAGCAAATTATAATGCGCCCATGAAAGGACCGTATCCAACTCCACTTGGCGTGCAATTTCGGCTAAATAGCGAACAGGCAAACCCGTAATCCCAATAAACCTAGCCTTACCTGAAGCTTTGATTTTTTCAATCACCGGCATAGCCTCATTTAAAATTTGCTCCTTCGTTACAAATTCAATGTCATGCAATTGGAATAAATCTACGTAATCCGTTTGTAATCGTTGGAGTGATTCGTCAATGCTCGCCATGATTCGCTTCGCAGAAAAATCAAATTCCTGCAAATCATAACGACCACATTTGGTCGCTAAAAAAATATCTTTTCGCTTCCCCTGCAAGGCTTTCCCCAAGCGAGTTTCAGCCAGCGTAATTCCATAAAAAGGGGAAACATCAAAAAAATTAACTCCATGATCGATGGCATAATGAACAGCATTTTTACCTTCCTGCTCGTCTACCACATCAAACACATTTCCAAGGGGGGAAGCTCCATATCCTAAAACGGAGATGAGCTCATTTGTCTTACCTAATTTGCGGTATTCCATGTTTTCAAAAAGAGATTAAATAGGTTTAAGACAAAGATATTAATTTTTTTATTTTGAAGCGCCTTCTGAAAAATACAAATTCACCTTTCTGTGCATGGTATAAAGTCGGAAGCCTTTCCCATCCTTTAACACAATTCCACTCGATTGATTGTTGCCTATAATCGGATTTCTTTCATACTTTTTCCAATGAATTAAATCGGAAGAAACTGCGATATTCGTGGACCATTCATGCCAATCTTTAAATGCCGATGCATGATAATATCCATAATAAAGTCCTTTGTAGTGAATCACTTGGTTCATAGCCACGGCAAAAAGGTCATAGGCATCCGGACCCATTTTGATGACTGGCTCATCCTGGACATTGGTCCATGTTTTTAGGTCTTTGGAAGTAGCTAACCAAATACCCAAATCATCTCGTTCATAAAATAAATGCCAAATACCCTTCGCTTGAATGACCGTTGGCGTACCATAAGCCCCCTTTCGAATAGGACTTCCATCTACCTTTCGAATGTCTAAATTTCCTTTTTCTTGCCAATGCACACGGTCTTTTGAAACCAACATGTGCGCAATATCGCCCTCGCCTTCCGCAAACATGTAATAGGTTTTCCCTGATTTAACCACACACATATCCTCTACCCATTGGCCCGGATGAATCGTTTCTTTAGAAAAACGCTCCCAATGAATTCCATCTTTTGAAGTGGCATAGCCCAAAAATTTTGTGGGCGAAGCAGGTGAATACCCCGTAAACCATACATGGTAATTCGGTCCCTCTTTCAAAATAAATCCACGCTCTCTAATTTGCTTATCCCAAGTATCTACATTTGTTCCAGTGAAAATCGGATTTCCAGGATATTCTTTAAAATTCACTAATTCAGAAGGGAAGGTATTTTGGGGCAAAACTTCAGGAGCATTTATAGCTAAAACGCCCAATATAAACCCATAAATGATGCCTAATTTTTTCATTATTATGATTTTAAAAATTGTTGCCAGTTGGCCTGCAGGTCAACTTTCGGCTGTCCCACTTTTATTCCTGGAACCGTTAATGTATTGGCTAAAAAAATGAACTTTTGAAATTTTGGGTTCATTGTATATTAGCGTTAATCGGCACGTTTAAAAGGTTTAGATTTGAAGAGTCGAACATACCTGGAAGGGGTTAAATAATGTAGGCAAATTGGAATATTAGGCAAAATAAAAAAATAAAATCATTTAGAAATGATTTTAAAGGATTGAAATGATCAGATCAATTAATATATTGCTAATTAATTGTACTTACCAAATACGTATAAACCTATTTTAGCATGTTAAAAATAAGCTTCGCCTTGATTTATGGGCTTCTTTTCTTTTTTGGAATTCATTTTTTCGATTCTTCGTCCAAGCAAAATAAAGTAAATGCCGTTGTCAAAATTGACACATTACGCAATGCCGGGTTTTGGCCTGGTGAGTTACAAGTCAAAAATTTCACGAGTGGCGACCTCACTCCTTCCCCTGCTTGTTTGGCCGTTGCCGCCACTGGCGAAGTATATGTAGGAGTGGACAAAATTGGTTCTTTAGGTAAGACTCCTAAAAAGGGTTATATCTTAAAGCTTATCGACAAAGACCATGATGGAAAAGTAGATGTGAGCACACAATTTGCGATGGTTGATAATCCGCGTGGAATTATTTCTTTGGGCAACAAAGTATATGTACTCCATACGGTTTTCTCCCCAGAAACGGGAAAAGCGACTGGTATGGATTTAGTGGTATTTGAGGACAAGGACAATGATGGAGTGGCTGATGGCCCTTCTTCTCCTTTAATTGAGCATATCAGTTCTGTTAAATTCCTTCAAAGTAGAGGTACTGACCATTCAACCAATGGAATTCGCTTGGGTATCGATGGTTGGATTTACATCGCCGTGGGCGACTTTGGTTTCCATGATGCCGTTGACCGTTCAGGAAAAAAATTAACTATGTTAGGTGGAGGAATTGTACGAGTAAGGCCCGATGGAACTGAAATGGAAGTCTATACACACGGTACTAGAAATATTTACGATGTGGCGATTGACGCCTACATGAATATATTTACGCGCGACAATACCAATGATGGAGCAGGTTGGAACATTCGTTTTAGCCATCACATTCAATCGGGGGAATATGGATATCCCCTATTATTTAAGCACTTTACGGAAGAAATTCTTCCTGGTTTAGTAGATGTAGGTGGGGGTTCTGGTACGGGATCCTTGTTTATGGATGAGCCGACATGGCCTGCGAAATACAACCAAGTGCCTATGATGGCCGATTGGGGAAATAGCATGTTGTACATACATCGTGTAACACCTGATGGAGCTAGCTTCACTCAAAAAGATGAGACCTTTATTAAGTTAGCGCAAATAACCGACCTAGATGTGGATGGTTCAGGCCAACTATACCTTGCGGCATGGGATGGGGCAGGATTTTCAGGAAGTCCAACCAAAGGATTTGTCATCAAAGCGGTGCCAAAAGGTTGGACTTACAAAGCATTTCCTGATGTTAAAAAATCTTCATTGGTGGAGTTAACGGATTTATTGAAATCCAATAGTGCGGTAGCAAGAATCACGGCACAACAAGAACTATTGGGTAGAAGTGCAAAGGATGCCGCTTCTATATCTTGGAAATTAGCGGCGGATAAATCGCTGCCTTTATATACGAGAGCTACTGGAATTTTCACCTATGCGCAAGCAGCAGATCAAAAAGAATTGGTGAAGCTTGCCACGTTGGTCGCAGATAAAAGTGTTAGAGAATTCGCATTAAGAGCGATGGCTGATCGAAAAACGAAAAGCAAATTAATTCCTTTGGCACCTTATTTGAATGGATTAAATGACCCATCTCCTCGAGTTCAGGTTGCATCGGCCATTGGCCTAGGCAGATTAGGTCGCAAGGAAGCGATTCCAGCATTGTTGCAAGTAAAAGTTCCTAGCTCATTTGTGGCACCTCCTAAAGACAAAGAAGGCCCACACGCAAAACCTAATTCAGCCATCATTCCTTCTCACGTAGCGGTTCAAGCGCTCAGAAGTTTAGATGCGAAGAAAGGAAGCATCGCAGCGTTGGCGACTAAAAACTCCACGATTGCTTTGTGGGCAATGCGTTATATGCATGATCCCGCTGTGGTGAAGGCACTTTTGTCGACGTACAAAAAGTCTAGCCAACCTAAATTAAAATCTCAGATTTTAGAAACAGTCGCTCGTTTGTATAAGAAAGAAAATTTCTATGAGGGCCAATATTGGTGGTCGACAAAGCCGAATGGACATGGTCCTTATTACAAGACGGCTGATTGGGAATCAAGTCCAGAAATAAAGGATTTCTTCTTGGCACTTTGGAATAAATCAACGGATGCTGAAAAAATAGCATTATCGGATTTAAATGAAAAGCATCAAATGGAAATCGCCGAGATGGCCGGTGCTGCTCAGAATATGGTAGCCAAAGAAGAAGTGAAAGTTGACTTAGAAGCTATTCGCAATAAAAAAGGGCAAATCGGAAATACGTCCATCGAAGATATTATGTTGGCCATGGTCAAAATGCCAGGCAACTCAGCCGCAGGAAGAGCCTTATTTAATAAGCAAGGTTGCGTCGTTTGCCATAGTTTAAAACCTGGAGATATGCCAAAAGGACCTTATATGGGGCAGATTGGTGCGATCATGAATAGAGAGCAAATTGCTGAGTCTATTTTAAAACCAAACGCATCGATCTCTCAAGGATTTGCAACGGTATTAATTACGACCAAAAATAAGAGAGAATATATGGGATTTGTTACCTCTGAATCAGCCGAAAGACTGATCCTACGAGATATAACAGGGCAAACAACTACGATTAAAACCGCTGATATTTCCAGCAGAAAAGAGATGGAAACATCGATGATGCCAACGGGTCTTACGAATGAATTATCGTATGAGGAGTTTGCTTCCTTGATTACCTTTTTATCGGAGCGAAAGAAATAATTAAATTTTTTCTTTTAGCTAAATTTGAAGATCCGACCACGAGTCGGATCTTTTTTTTGGAGTACACATTATCAGTATCCTTGTATTTTTAATGTAATATCATTTTTTGAAGGATCTTACTATAAATCGTATGTTCGAATCAGTATTGGCATTTATGTGTTTGAGTATCATTTTAATTTAAAGTTATGAAGCTTCTAATTTAATTGATACTTCAGTTTTAGGGGGCCGGTATTTGATGAGGAAGATGTGATTAAGTTGATTGCGGCAAGGTGTGAAAATAAATAAAATTTAATTGCTCAAATAATTTCATTTACCCTATTTGTTCTTGATTTTTGCCAAACATTAGCAAATACACATTGGAAATAGTCATTTTAGGAGGAGGAGCCGCCGGATTTTTTGCCGCCATTTCGGCAAAAAAATACTTTCCACAGGCACATGTGCGGGTGTTTGAGAAAACTTCTAAGTTTTTAGGGAAAGTGAAAATTTCGGGAGGTGGCCGTTGCAATGTCACAAACGCATTATCAAATCACCGATTATTATCCGAAAAATATCCAAGAGGGGAAAAATTCTTACGAAAAGCTTTTGAGCAATTTGATACCAAAGCGACGATGGAATGGTTTGAAAATAGAGGCGTTCCATTGAAAACCTACCCAGACCTTTGTGTGTTTCCGTTATCAAATGAGTCTCAAAGCATCATTGATTGCCTGTGGAAAGAAGCGAAAACATTAGGTGTTGAATTGTGGACCTTGCGAGCCATAGACAAAATAACACCGCTAGAAAATGGTTTTGAAATTAGCTATAAAGAAGTTACTGAAAAAGTGGACCGAGTGATTGTTACGATTGGCGGCCAACCTAAATTGACAGGGTTTTCTTGGCTAGCCGATTTAAACCATAACATCATCCCACCGATACCATCCTTATTCACATTCAACATGCCCAAAGAACCCGTGCGTGAACTGATGGGCATCGTGGTAGAAGAGGCAGTCGTTCGAATAGAAGGTCAAAAACTTGTAGGCAAAGGCCCTTTATTAGTTACTCATTGGGGTATGAGCGGACCAGCCATTCTACAACTATCTGCTTGGGGAGCGCGCATACTGGCAGAATCAAATTACGAATTCAGCATTTTAGTTAATTGGCTTAATGAAACGAAAGAAAATACACTTCGAGAAAGCTTAGTTAAAACCATCAGCATTCATGGCTCTAAGATGATCTCAAATCTAAATCCCTTTGAGATCCCCAATCGACTTTGGCTTTTTTTATTATCAAAAAATGAAATTAATCCAGCGACCAGGTGGAATGATTTAGGTGCAAAAAATACCAATAAACTTGTAAACACCCTATTAAACGACCGCTATGTAGTCCAAGGAAAGACCACGTTTAAGGAGGAATTTGTTACCGCTGGAGGAGTGGATTTACAAGAAATCGATGTCAACACCATGCAAAGCAAAATACATCCTGGCTTGTTTTTTGCCGGAGAGGTTATGGACATCGATGGTATAACGGGAGGATTCAATTTCCAGTCGGCCTGGACCACAGGTTATATCGCCGGAAAAAATGTGGGGAACTAAAATTATGCCCACAAATTTGTTGCGCGCGCGGCACAAATTTAATTCAAAAAATTCATTCAGAACTGAACTTTCAATTCTTCGGAACATAGATATAATCCGAAGGTAGTTCTTTACCCATCCTATTTTCTGACATTTTCCCATATAATTCCAACGAATATGGATCAATCAATTCCCCATATTGATTAAAAAAAATCTGGGAAACAGGCATGATTTTGGAATTTTGCCTAAAATTATAATTGTAATCAACTGACAACATCCCTTTTAATTCTAACAAAAAAATAGTCGAATCACTAGTGGGTCTAACCACATCATTCGCCTTAAATTCAGGCACCATACCCATGTACTTGCGGTCCTTGTAATAATAGGCGGAAAAGCCTTCTTCAGTTAATTTGTTCCGGTACAATGCCCATAAAAAATGTTTGATGGATCCCTGAAAAATATCTTTCCGATTGGATTCCCAGCGCTTCTGCTCTTTGGAAGAACTTGGCTTTAAAGGTTCAAAATATCCACTTGCCTTAAAACTCATGCGGGTAATCCCCTTTTGAAAATCGACCAAAAAGCCTCGATATAAATAACCCAAATTTCGGTTTTCAATCATCAAGGGTTGCTCTGCTTTAGCGGTCAATACCTTTTTCGCTTTATCATAATCGACATCGATGACTTCTCGATTTAAAATTTGAACCTCGCTCCTTGAAATATCCCGACCTAAAAATTCATTTTCAAAATCCCTGATTGATTTATTCCACACCTTATCTTTTTGACCCTTTACCCGAACTTCCATCAAATCCAGCACATTTTCATCTAATCGTTCAACTAGGTTTTTTAGGTCAGAATCGATGCTTGTCAACTTCATTGATGTCTTAAACCCGACCATCGATATGGAAAATTTATAAATGCCTTTGGGGATATTTTTAAGGACAAATCGGCCATTCACATCTGCCTGCGTCCCAAAAGATGTACCATTTAAATACACATGAGCAAATGGGATGGGAGCACCTTCTAGGTTGTTTTCAATAATTCGACCTACAATTGAAAACTTTTGCTGGGCTTGAGCGCTCAGCAAAACGGATAAACACAGAAAAGTAAGAAGGCAAATGGAATACTTCATCTTTATTAATTTATTAAAAATTTATAAGATAATTGAAAACAAAAACGATATTTTTGTCGACTAAACCTAGTCTATGAAAAAAATATTCCTTGCATGTGCGTTGCTTTTTTCTGCCAATGTCCTTGGACAAATGAATGACCAAGCCAAAATCACGATTGACCTTTCCAAAACCCAGGAAAAAATGAAACCCA
The DNA here is from genome assembly GCA_945866095.1 of Spirosoma fluviale. Lineage (GTDB taxonomy): Bacteria > Bacteroidota > Bacteroidia > Cytophagales > Spirosomataceae > Aquirufa > Aquirufa fluvialis_A. Next base: position 17,404 of record CAMBGA010000003.1, on the reverse strand, counting down.
TTTATGCTTGGTTTGGCTATGATGAGCCAAATTACACCTACATGAAAGATGGTAAAAAATTACTAACTGAAATTTCTGCCTTAAGTCCAGTGCCTGTTTATGTTCGTGCGCATAGCCTTTTGGTCACTGGAGATGGCGTCGCAAGTTTGAAATGGGGTTCTACTAACGCCTACACGGAAGATGCGCAAGGAAATCCGATCTACGACTGGACCATTATCGACAAGATTTTCGATACCTACATTCAAAGAGGCATGAAGCCTTTGGCCCAAATCGGCTTTATGCCAGAAGCGCTTTCCACTAAACCAACACCCTATAAACACTATTGGAAACCGGGCGACAATTACAATGACATCTACACCGGCTGGGCCTATCCCCCAAAGGATTATAAAAAATGGGGGGAATTAATTTATCAATGGGTCAAACATAGTGTCGCTCGTTATGGTCAAAAAGAAGTCGAATCTTGGTATTGGGAGGTTTGGAACGAACCCAATTCTGCCTATTGGAAAGGAACGCAAGCAGAATTTTTTAAACTCTATGATTACTCGGCAGATGCGGTTAAAAGGGCATTGCCAACGGCTAAAATTGGCGGGACGGATATCACAGGAGGAGGAATGAAATTCCAAGATGCGTTTTTAAAACACTGTTTATTTGACACCAATTATGTGACAAAAAAGATAGGCTCACCTCTAGATTTAATTTTGTTTCATGCCAAAGGATCCCCCAAATTAGAGCAAGGAAAAGTGGTGATGAGCGCTAGGGCCCAACTCAAAAACATTGAAGATAATTTAAAGGTGATCGCTGCCTATCCCCAATTAAAAAATTTACCCATCGTCATCGGTGAATCAGATCCTGAAGGTTGTGCAGCTTGCGGCATGGCCACAAATCCACAAAATGCCTATCGGAATGGAACGATGTATTCAAGCTATACTGCAGCGACTTTTGCCCGTAAATATGAATTGGCTAAAAAATACAATTCCAACTTAATGGGAGCTGTGACTTGGGCCTTTGAATTTGAAAACCAACCCTGGTTTTACGGTTTCCGAGATTTAGCAACCAATGGCGTAGACAAACCGGTTTTAAATGTCTTTAGAATGTTTGGAAAGATGCAAGGGGATTTTGTAGAGTCAAAATCAGATCATGCCTATTCACTCCAAATGGCCTTAGACTCTAGTTTTAGAGGAGCAAAAACGGATATCGGAACGCTTGCCACCAAAAATAAAAATACCGCATCCGTCATGGTATGGAATTACCATGATGTAGATAAAAAGGGTGAATTCACACAGGTAACTTTGGAAATTTCAGGGATTAATTCCACCTCGGCCAAGCTAACGCATTATAGAATCGATGATTTGCATAGCAATAGCTATGAAGTTTGGAAAAAAATGGGGTCGCCACTATCGCCGACAAGCCAGCAAATTTCAGCGCTCGAAAAAGCAGGCCAATTGGCCTTAGTGAATCCTCCCAAAAAATTAACGATTACAAAAGGTGCAATAATAGTTGAAACTGAATTGCCCCGACAGGCCGTTGACCTGTTCCAATTAACCTGGCAATAATCTAAAAAATCCTAGGAAGAAAATCACCGACTTCTTCCTAGGGTTATATTATTTTTTTCGACCAACGCCAAATTGGTCCCCAGCTTTAACCGCTTTTCCCTTTTCAAACTTGATTTCAACGACTTTTTCACTAGAAACTGCATTGTGAAATTCGTCCTCTAAGTGTAATAAAACTTTTCGCGTTCGTACGTCAACCACCTCACCGCTAGAAGGATAGGCAAATTTTCCGTCTAAACTAAACGTGATCCAACCCGGCATATCTTTCATGGGGATCGTGGTTAATTGTTGGTATGGCGCAACCGCCGAAAAAACATGCAAGCGCATATTAAACCCATCACATAACCAAATTTCCTTTTCGTCTGGAGTCAAGCCAATGCCATGACTCGGGTTTCCATGTCGGCGTACTGGCCCTTTATTCCAACCCTCCACCACTAAACTCGCTAGTTTCTTGCCTGTCTTTAAATCCCCCACTTCAAATCCCAATAAACTATCGACCGTCACAAAACCTAAAGTCTCATTGTGATTCACGGTGAATGGTCGAACATATCCCAAAAATGGACCCACTTTTAAACGCAATGAATGAGTTTTTGTATCCGAAACATATAACCACGGATTTCCGATATCACCCATATAGACTGAATTTCCGGAAGAACCATAAACCGTATTATGGGCCCGCTTAAACCCATCAATTTTTTTGATGATATCCCCAGTTTCGCAATCAACCACATTCCAGAAATTTTTCTCCAAAGAAGGTAAATACATCGTTTTACCATCGGGAGAAATAGACATGCGGTCGCAACCACCGACAAACTGACGTTCCCAAATCACTTTTTCAGTCGTCAGATCAATGCGCTGCAAGGACTCCAAAGTACTCACATAAATACTATTCAAAGGAACACTAACGGCTACTCCTTTGACATTCGAAGGTTTCCCGTTGGGATGCAAGCCTTGCGTTTTAATTCGTTTCACAAATTTATGTCCATGGTCCATATCGAAAACTAAAATCCCATGTCCGCCATATCCAAGGTAATCGCGTATTCCAGGTGCGGCCACATATAAATAACGATTTGCTTTTAATTGTTGGGCTATGCCTTGAAAGGCAAAAGTCGCACTGATTAAAATAATTAAAATGTATTTCATGGTATGATAGGTTTAATTATAAATTAACAATATTCAAATTTTGAGCATAAATAATCTTTATATCTTATAGCCAACCCATGAATAATTTTTCATCAAATTATATGAAAAAGCAATGGGCAAAAAAGAAATAATTATTGAGTCATAAAGACCCAATTCACATCTTTTAAATATCCCATGGGCGCTTGAGAGGGTTGGCTTCCGGCCAACCTACCTTGTGCGTCTTTTTGGACTGAAAAATGTGTCAAAGAAAATACGCCTTTTTCATAATCAAAGGATTTTCCATCATCGTCATATAAGGTAAATTCTCCTGTAGATTTTCCATAATGGCGCATTTCAAGTGGCCATTTTTGCCCTGATTTAGGGGCTTGCCGGTGTATCGGAACCATCGGTATAATCCCCCCATCGCGAACAAACAAAGGAATTTTTTCCAAAGAAGGTTCGATTTGAATGATTTGATTTTCACCTACAAAGGTACCTGTGTAAAAATCATACCATTTGCCCTTTGGCAAAATAACATTTCTAGTTTTCTCACCGGCAAACATGGGTGCCACCAAAATCGCATCGCCCATCATGTATTGATCCTTAATATCTTTGCGAATAGCCATTTGGTATGGATTCTGTGTGGCGTCAAATTGCCCTCGCTCCTGCACATTTTGAGAGACAAAACCATCTATAAGTTGCATCGCTCTAAAGGGAGGTTTTCCTTCCCTATGATATGCAGCAAAAGTCGTATACAAATAAGGAAGTAATTGCATCCGTAAATTAGCTACATCCTTAACCGCCTCAGCCACCTCAGGAAAAGTCCATGGTTTGGTGCCATCGGCCCAAGCGTTGATCATAGCCATAGGAGAAAAACAAGCCGATTGCATTCTTCTAATCCACTCTTCGGCCGTTTTGGAGGCGCGAACTTCGGGGGTCCAGAGTACGCCAACAAAACTACTATTGACCAAAGCGGTAATAAAATCTTTATGGTTGTAATAATCGTTGTAAATCACATAGGGCAAATGACTTCCTCCCGCATTTGAGGCACGCACTAAGCCGTAAGTTCGTTTATTGATTTCCTTGTACCAATCGGCCGTCATTTTCTGAACCATCGACCCATACATTTGCCTCATCTGTTCGGCACTAGTCCCCGATGGGAACGTGGCCACATCCGGCCAAACCCAGTTGTCATAGCCATCCACTTCATCCATTTTATAGCCGCCAACTCCAATATCCAAATGATTTTTCTTGAAATGGTCTTTGTACAATTGGCGCGTTTTTGCCAACGTAAAATCAGGCACTAAGCCATTCCAAACCGTGTGTGAACCCGTGAGGTTTTTGACCAAAGGGTACAAAGAAGACTTAGGCGAAACGTAAGGATTCATCCATAAATTGGCCGAAACCCCCTTGGCAGCTAATTGGTCCAAAAACAATTTAGGATTAGGGAATCTCGTTGGGTCCCATTCAAAAGTGCAAGGATAGGACATGCTATGCCAACCTGGTTCCACACCAATAAAATCCAAAGGGAAATCGTGTTCCTCAAAACTGCTTACTTCCTTTAATATATCATCCTGTGAATAAAGCGTGGGAACTCGTTGGGTAAATCCAAGCCCCCATTTCGGCGGCAAATATCCCCCGCCACTGAGTAGATTATAGCGCTGTACCACCTGCATCGTCGACGGGCCAGCAAAAACATATAGCGTTGTTCCTGAGGCTGGAACTAATATCTCAACCGCATCTGAGTAAGGCTGCGCATCCCATTTTTTATTGGTATTCCGATCCTGCAATTCAGGAGGATTTTTAGAATCCACTCGAACACCCGTTCCCACGTAAACAGTGATGTATTGAGCCGCGTCAATCAAAACTCCGTAGCCTTTAGTAGACACATAAAATGGTACGGGCGCGTGCGTCCGACCATTATCTTTGCCACCGAAGTGATCCATATGCAGATTTAAAATCCGACCTCTTTGATTGACTGTTTGAAAATTTAACCCTAAACCAAAAATTTGCTCTTCCTTTTGAAGTGGAAATTTTAAGTAGGTTTTACCGTCAATAACCTTGACTTCGATTGCACCTTTATCTAATGGAAATTGGGTTTTAGGCAAAGTTTGGAGCGCGGCCAAATTTGCCTTCCTCCCTGCTGCTTTTAATAAACTGTGTTTTTGTGGTTTGCCCACTTCCGCTTTCCAAATCCCTGGATAGCTTTCTTTCCAAATGACAGGAACTTGAGCAAGCATTGTTGACGCAGACACAAAAAAAGCGAAAGCAAGATGGAAAATCCTCATAGCCAAGAAATTTAAACCTATTTATTTTTTATAAGCAATGCGGTAGATAGACCCATTTAAATCGTCACACACATATAGGGCACCGTCAGGCCCTTGAGCTAATCCGCAAGGACGATGTTGGATCGGACCAGAAGGTTTAACTAAATCAATGCCTGCAAAATTATCTGCAAAAATCTCCCACTTGCCGCTTGGCTTATTATTCACAAAAGGAACAAAAGCAACTAAATACCCTTTTTTCAATTCCGCCGATTGGCCATGGAAGGCTACAAATGCTCCATTTCTGTATTTCGCAGGAAACATTTTACCCGTATAGAAAAGTAAGTCATTGGGTCCCATATGTGCTGGAAAAGTAACAGTTGGATTAATAGCCTTTTCGCCCCCTACTTTTTTTCCATCGCCACCATATTCCGGAGCTTGAATTTTTTTGTGTTGAAATTGGTCATAATAGATATAAGGCCAACCCGCATCATCGCCCTCATGCAATTCGTATATGGCTTCTGCAGGCATTTCTTGGCTTTGCTTAGGCGTATAAAATTGAGGATAAAAATCATGAAATTGACCGCGACCATGAGCTGTTATAAATAAAGAATTGGTTTTTGCATTCCAAAAAGTCCCTACCGAATTTTTAATTCCCGTCGCATAACGTGTACCATCTTTAAATCCTTGATTTAATTTATCTGCATTAAATTTCCAAATTCCACCGGCTGAATCTAAAATAGAGCAAGGAACCATTCCTGTCCCAGTGCCTGGGATTCTACAAGCGTCATTATAAGAACCAATGGAAACGTATAAATTAGATTTGTTGTCGAAAGAAAAAGGTTTTGCATTATCCCGGCCATGATCTAATAAGCCATTGACAATGTTTTCAGGATTTTCTGTATCGATAACCTCCTCATTTGCATTCAACTTGTAGCGATAAACACCCTTATTTGACGAGGCGTACAGATATCCTTGATTGATTAGAATACCTGTTCCTGTATAATTCCCAAAAAGCTTCGTCTCGTCGATGACCCCATCTTTATTGGTATCACGCAACAAATAAATGCCTTTGCCCTCTTTTAATTTTGATAATTTAGCATAAATATCCCCATTTTTCGAAATGGTCATGTGCCTAGTTGCTCCCAAATCAGAAGCTAATATTTGGACTACAAATCCTGCAGGCACTTTAATGTTAGTGGTTTCAACTACCTTTTTCGTAAGTTTTGTATTCCAACGATATGAAATAAAACTAAATGAACTGAAGAGCACTAGGCCCAATAAAACGAATTTTAGATTTGAATTTTTCATAGAATATGATAAAATCGAGCCCATTTGAAAGCTGATTATTTTTAGGTTTAGATAAGCAATAACCTATAAAACTATATTTTCTTTTCGGGAGGAACAAATTTATATTGGACAATTTTGGATCTACCATGACCTGACCTTTCATGGTTTTTTTGAAACCGGCAATTTAGCTTTTGATTTGCCTTGAAATTTTGATTAATTTGAGGTTCAAAATAAACAGCTATGAAAAATACAATTGCCTTAATTTTAAGTTTTCTTGTCATGTCAAATATGACATCAACAGCTAAATCAGTGGGAGATGAAAGTCTTGAGGGTCGCTGGGATATTACGGTGACCAAAGGAGATAAAAAGCTCCCATCTTGGCTCGAGGTAAATCACTCCGGCATCAGAACGCTAACAGGTTCTTTTGTTGCCGATGGCGGAAGCGCAAGACCAGTTTCCAAAATAAATTTCAAAGATGGGAAATTATCCTTCCGCATCCCTCCACAGTGGGATGATTCAGATCAAGATTTACAAGTAGAGGGTACCCTTGAAAATGGAAAATTATCGGGTACCATGATCACTTCTAAAGGAGAGAATTTAACTTGGGTTGGGGTTAAAGCTCCAAAATTATGGCGTGAAAAAGAACCCGTTTGGGATAAGCCCATCACGTTATTTAATGGAAAAGATTTAACGGGTTGGGAGACATTGGGAACCAAGAAAAACCAATGGATCGTAGAAGATGGCGCATTAAAAAGTCCGAAATCAGGAGCTAATATCCGCACTAAAAATACCTACAATGACTTTAAATTGCACATTGAATTCAGATATCCCAAAGAAAGCAATAGCGGTGTTTACTTAAGGGGTCGCTACGAAGTTCAAGTGTCTGATAGCAAAGGCATGCCACCATTAAAAGATTATTTAGGTGCTATTTATGGGTTTATTTCCCCGCTAGAAATGGTGGCAAAAGAGCCGGGTGAATGGCAATCCTTTGATGTTACGTTGGTAGGCCGACTGGTTACTTTGGTCGGAAATGGGAAACAAATCATTTACAAGCAAGAAATTCCAGGAATCACTGGAGGTGCCATGGATTCCAATGAATCTGAACCAGGACCCATCATGATTCAAGGGGATCATGGACCTGTGGAATACCGCAACATTATCTTAACTCCAGCTAAATAAAATTTTCATAGGGCATGTTTTGCCCTATTTTTCTAACCTGATATGCGTAAAATTACTTGCTTCTGGGTTTTCATTTGTATTCAAACGTTAGGCTTTTCAGCCAGCGCAAGGGGTCTAATTACACTAGCCGACTCCGTGAATTTTCAAACTATTACCAACCTGGTCTATGGAAATGCCCCTGACCATCGCAATGAATTAGACATTTACCTGCCTAAAAAACATGGCCCCAAAACACCTATGGTCGTATTTATTCATGGAGGATTTTGGTCTAAAGGTGGGAAACACCAATTGCCGAAACCTTTAATCGACTTGCTAGTGGGCCAAAAAGGATATGCCATGGCTTCCATCAATTATCGTTTTGTCAAAGTCGGAGCAAATAAATATCCAACTCAAATGGACGATTTAAGCCAAGCATTGCAATACATTTCAAGCAAAGCAGATAGCCTCGGATATAAGAAAAAATCGTTTGCTTTAATTGGCGCCAGTGCCGGAGCACATTTAGCACTTATGTATGCCTACGCAAATGATTCACAAAAAATGACGAAAACGGTGGTGGATATTGTAGGGCCGACAGACTTATCCGATTCAACTATTCGTGGCCGACAAGGCATTGCGGATGCCACCATTAGTTATTTTCTAGGGAATCCAGATGCCAAAGCGGAAATTGCAAAAACATCCAGTCCAATATTCAATTTGAGTAAAAAATCAGGAGTACCCACCGTTATTTTTCATGGCGAAAATGATGAGTTGGTGGATGTGCATCAGGCGAAGAACTTACATGAAAAGTTGCGCCAATTAGGCATCAAAACTGAATTGAATTTGTACCCGAACGAGACCCATGAAATGAAAAAAAGCCTAGCCGATGTTTTTATCAAAACTGCTGCTTGGCTTGAGAAAGTATATCCGATACGCTAATCGATCAACATCTGTTCCACTTGGAAAAGAGTCGTAGATTTCGGGTCATAGGTAATTTTAATCGCCGCCATTTCAGCATCGCCAAAAACCTGAACACGGGTAAAGTTCATTAAAGTAGCTTTTTGATTATTGATCAAAATAGGCTTATCCGTTATGAAACGATGAGAATCACCATTCACTAAAAACACTTGCTTGCCATATTTCTGCGTCAACTCACTTAATTTATTGACCACTTTTTCAAATCCTTTACTAGGCTTCATATCTTTATAAAACATGTCGGCTTGAGTAAAAAGCATAAGTCCCTTTTTATCTTGAGCGGCTGCAAATACCTGTTCAAGCCAGGCCAAATTTGCCTTTTCGCGGTCGATAAATTCTTGATTATCCCCAGCGTCTTTGAAATTATTATTGGACCCCACTAAATGAATCGTCGCAAACTGAAGACCCCCATAGGTCCATAAATTATTCTCTACATACTTCTCAAAACCAGAAGATTTTGCTTGAGATACTAAATTGATTTTCTTCTTCCCAAAGCTTTTATCGGATCCATAAAACATCTTTCTCAACACATCCAATCTTTCAAGTGGATCGTATTCCCCGGCTGCTTTGCGATTGCAATCCGTCCATTCGTTGTCACCCGGAGTATAAATCAAAGGGGGCTCAAATGTTTCAAAATAGGCATGCATGCGCTCAAAATATTCGGTTGAGCAAAGGCTTGAACCTGACTTGAAATCGCCCACATGCACGATGAAATCTGGCTTTTCCTGATTTAACGTTTTGATCACACGCTCAAATTTTGGGTAATCATTGGGGACCCGATAAGGCATATCACCAAACGCGACAAAAGTGAATTTCTTTTGTTGGCCCGCGGCCAATAACGAAATAAAAAGAGCACAAAAAACAAAAGATAGGCGCAAGTGATTCATAAGATATTTTTTCAACCCAAAGGTAATTAAAAACTCGAAAGCCCATGAATGCCGCTCAAAATTTTAATGGGCCATAACCTGTAGCAGGACGCTATTGGTGGGATCCTTTGTATTCCATTAGTCAAATGAAATAATTTCTTTTAGGCGATGAATCATATTGATATTAAATATTATTTTCTTTGGTAAGTAGCATTCGTTTGCTTCCCATCCACATCCGTAAAAACGAACGTATACAGATTGGCGTTAGTCCAACTATATTGAACGCTTCCTGTTTTGGTGCCTATTTTGTAGGTCAACAAATAACTGGAAGCAGAGGGTGCGGAAAAAGCGGTAATTGACGCCCCATTCAAAGGAGTTAATGCGGGCCTTAATGGATTTGAAAATGCCTGTGGAATAATTTGATTTTCAGGCGCTGATGTGGAAGGGTCCAAAGTCACCTTACCCTTCATCGAACCGATCACATAGGGATAATCATTCGTTCCATGGTAGTGGTATACATTATTGGACCCTACATGCCCATGAGATTCATCGAGTGTTTTCATCGTGGAACCATCGGGTTCTTTTGCCCCATACACTGCAAAACCGTCTAAGGCAAAAGCAATGGCTTTTAATCCAGAAGTCGCAGATAAATGTAGAGGTGCAGCGTGGTAGTGATAGTCATCACCTTTGCCACAATGGCCACCCCACTGGTCTAATTCGCCAATCAAAAAGGAATCTTCTCCCCGGTTATTTAAGGCATTAAAAATGGGAATACCATTCACCGCCAGAGCTACGGCTCCTTTCATGAAATTTGTTTTTGTGCTGACAGGAGTGGCGGCATAAACAGGTGCAAGAGGAATAGACCAATGATTAGTCCCAGTATAGGGTTGAGATATGGGTACTTGCTGCTGCCAACTTGTAATCCCTACCATCATGTTATGCGCTGGAATTCCATTCGAGGAAACATAAAAATACGTATCATCCCATTTGGTCGCCAACGAAGCAGACTTATAAGGTGCGAATGCAGAATCAATAAATGATGTACTCGTTTTGCCTATTGACGTGCTGGGTGTGGTGGTCGTCCCGCCGGTATTTGTACCCGTTGTTCCTGCAGGCGTAACATCTGAAGATGACTTACAAGCCAATATAAATAATCCTAAGCAAAAGCTATATAGAGCAACTCGTTGTAATGGCAGAAAATAGGCTTTATTTTTTAGTCTTTTGCTAAGCAACAATAAGATCAAAATGAAGATTAAAAAATAACCAAATGACCTAATATCAATCATTTCAAAAAATGGAACTTGATTATTTATACTATTTCTTTGGGTGTATTGCTGATGAATCTCAGCGTATTTTTTAATTTTGAATTGGGCTAATGTTAGGTCATTTTTTGCCAAAATAGCGGTAGGGATTTTAACTAGATTTCCGTCAATTTGCTCTAAAACAATTTCACTTTTAGTTGAATAGAGAAAGTTACCTGATACATTTTGGCCATTCTTTAAATGCCAAACTTTTAAAAATGCTCCTTCCGAAAAATGCCCTCCTTCGTGAGCGTGAAGCTTCAAGGACAAAACCAAGAGTAGTAAGATTAGATTATTAAAATGAAGTAGGTTTCTCATTATTCAAAATTACATTTTCTATTTATATAGGTAAAGGAAAATAAAAAAAATAATCATTCAAATAGAAAAATTAATATCATTTTGTCTATCAAAGAGCTAAACATGATGTTGAATTATTACGCAAATTTAAATTGGCAGAAACTTTTCAAGAATTCGAAATAAAGGGGATTATTTAATCGAGTCCGCAAATTTCAATAATTCGTCCGCGATTTTCCCAGGTATTTCTTCCATAGGAACATGCCCTACATTGGGAAAAATCACCTTCTTACTTCCTGGAATATCTTGATTAAATCGATCGGCATTTCCTACGTCAATCACGTGATCAAATTCTCCCCATAAAATCAACGTAGGAGTTTTCACTTCACTGGTCTTCCCTAATGGCTTTCCAAAACTTCCTTTAAAAATCTCAAGTGCCGCAGCCCGATTTCCTTCTCTGACTACAATATCATGAAAACGTTCCACCTGAGCATCTGTGACTAAATTTTGATCAAAATAAATGGTTTCTAAACTCTTTCTTACCAATACTTTTGGCGTAAAATACAGCAGTAGATTATTGATGACGGGTGTAGACGCAATCAAAAACCCTAGGCTTCCCTTCTCTTTGGTTTGCGGGTAACCTGCAGCGTCAATTAAAACTAATTTATCCAATCGGCCCGGATGCTTGATGTCATAATTCCAAGCAATCGCGCCACCCATCGAATTGCCTACTAAGGTAAATGTACGGACCCCTAATTTTGCGCAAAGGGAATCAATGAACTCATTGTAAAAAACAAAATTATATTGGTTTTTAGGGTTAGGACCCGTCATTCCAAAACCGGGTAAATCGACAGAAATAGTTCTTCTTCGACCAGCCACTGATTTGACCACCTCATCCCAAGTGTTTAAAGAAGAGGACATGCCATGTAAAAGGACTAAAGGAATAGAATCCGTTTTAGGACCTTCATCTCGAACATGAACCTGCATACCCAATACGGGTACAAACTGAGATTGGGCTGAAATGTATTTTGGTTTTAATTCTGCTAATGGAACATCTGACTCATAGAAGCTAGCTAGTAAAACAACGATTCCAACCAAAATAACAGCTAAGAAATACCCGGTAAATTTTAATACTTGATTCATATTTAATTAATATTAATTGATTTGTTTCATGAGAGGTCAAAAATAAATCTTTAAATCTACAAATGACGTAAAATGATTAAACTAGCTAAAATTTAATATGGGGAATAATTTTTAAAATAAGAGCTATTACTGACAAATGCCGACTACAAAATTTAAATATCAGGTACATTTTCATTACATTTAATTTTAAAACTTACACCTATGAAAAGAAGATCCGTACTTAGTTATTTAGTAGCAAGCCCACTGTTGACAAATGTAGCCTCGACAAAGGCACCCATCAAAATCCCTTCCAAAAGATTAAAAACCAGCCTAAATGCTTACTCCTTCAATGCGCCATTAATGGCAGGAAAGATGAGTGTGGAGGACATGATGGATTTTTGTGCCGAACATGGGTTTGAAGGATTGGATCTAACTGCTTACTATTTACCCGGCTACCCTGCCGTACCTTCAGATGACTACTTGTTTAAGCTAAAAAGAAAATGTCATCAAATTGGCCTTGAATTGAGTGGTACAGGTTGCCGGAATGACTTTGTTTTTGCAGACAAATCAGCTAGAGACCGAGAAATCCAATTAGTCAAAAACTGGGTAGATGCCACCGCAAAATTAGGGGCGCCAGTGCTCCGAGTATTCGCCGGAAAAAGTGAATTGCCTGGGTATTCTTGGCAAGAAATTTCCAACTGGGTAGTCGATTCGCTCAAGGAATGTACGGAATATGCGGCAAAAAAAGGGGTGATTATTGGCATTCAAAACCACCATGACTTTATAAAAACAGCTGACCAGGTGATTGATATTATTCAGCGGGTCAACAGCCCATGGTGTGGGCTCATTTTAGATGTAGGAAGTTTTCGCGATAAAGAAGTGTATTCAGAAATCAAAAAAGCGATTCCCTATGCGATTAACTGGCAATTAAAAGAGACTATTTTTTCAGGCAAGACTGAAATTCCCATCGACTTAAAAAAGACTTTTGAGATCATCAAAGAATCTAATTATCGAGGATATATCCCCATTGAAACACTGAGAAAGGACGATCCTAAAATAATCGTTCCGGAATTTTTAGCCCAAGTTAAACCCTATATTTTTTAGGGTTTAACTGAGCTTTCCTATTTTAAAAATCGCTTATCGATAGATAATTATTTGGTTAGCGTTGGATATTTAATTCCTAATTGCTCTAAATAAGTTCCATATTTAGTCGGATCATAATAGAAAGGTTTCATACGATCCCTGTATTGATCCATGATTTCTTTGTTGAGATGAATGGGCGCAGGATCTTTCTCCGAGATAAATGGAATGTATTTTTGATCCTTCGTTTGCACTTGGGTAAAGTAAGTCTTTGCATCTTCAATGATTTTTTTATTGTACAACATATCGATCAAAGTTAAAGCAGTCACTTTCGCACCCGCTAAAGTTCCTTTATGTGCAATAGGCGTAGCCATCGCGATCGCATCACCCCAATGATGCCCTTTAGTGCCATGAATGTTAGCAGGATATCGAAGAACTACCGTGGGTACATTCCATGAAATATCAGCGATATCATCCGACCCACCACCCCATGAAAACTCCACAGATCCTTTTAAGGTGTCAATCGTTTTCCTCATTCCATTGATAGGCTTCCCATAATTATCTTTCGCAGGAGCTTCTAATAATTTCTGAACAGCCAAGGCTAAGGTTTCATCATCCTCCGACCATTTTGGCATTCCCACTCGCTGAATGTTTTTATACATCGCCTCGGCAATAGGCTTATTAAAATGTCCAGGCCAAGCAGTACCTAAAAGTTTATATGACATTTTAGTATCCGTCATCATCGCGGCTCCCTCGGCAATTTTTATCCCTGATTTGAAATTTTTCAATATGTCTTCATAAGTCCGCTCTCTAAAATAATACCAAACATTCGCCTTGGATGGAACAACATTCGGTTGGTCCCCGCCATCAGGAATGACGTAATGAGATCTTTGCGTAGGTTTAAGGTGTTCCCGTTTAAAGTTCCATCCGATATCCATTAATTCCACGGCATCCAGCGCCGACTTCCCACGCCAAGGTGATCCAGCCGCATGGGCAGCATCTCCCTCGAAATCAAATTGCACACTCACCAAGCCATTCATTCCATTATCTCCGTAATTGGATGAAAAATCATTGCCGACGTGTGTAAAAATACAGGCATCCACTTTCTTGAAAAAGCCATCGCGAATGTACCAAGCCTTGCTAGCAACCAATTCCTCGGCCACCCCAGGCCATATCACCAAAGTACCTTGAATATTATTTTCCTCCATGATTTGTTTGACAGCTATTGCCGCATAAATAATCACCGCCTGACCAGAATTATGTCCCTCACCATGTCCGGGCGCACCGTCAATCATAGGAGCACGAAACGCGACACCAGGTTTTTGAGAAGCTTTGGGAATACAATCAATATCAGAACCCAAGGCAATAACGGGCGAACCGGAACCCCATGTGGCCATCCAAGCAGTCGGAATACCTGAAACACCTTTCTCGACTTTAAAGCCATTCTTCTCTAAAATATCGGTGAGGTATTTTGAAGTTTCAAACTCCTGAAATCCCAATTCGCCAAAACTGAAAACCATATCCACCATCTCTTGGACATTTTTTTCCTTGGACTGGACAAGGCTTAAAACCTTCGTTTTCATTTGCTCGACAGGGTCTACCGCTTTTTTCTTTTGTCCGAAAGCGATAAAAAAAGGTGAGCACACTAATACCAAGAGACAAGCAATTGCCCGAAATTTTACGAATTTTTTCATCTATATTTTGTTGATTTTCTTCAATTAATAAAATAATATTTCATCCACACGGAGCCAAGCAGGCTTACCCTTATTAACGACTTCTTCCTTCTTGTCATCTTTAAGTAGATATTTAGGCAAACGTCTAAGTGATAGCGCTTTTATTTTATAATATTTATAAATACCTGGTTTAAGAGGTATATCCTGCCCCATTTGCGTATAGCCATTTCGCTTTTCTGGTTTTTCGGGTTTCACCAGGGCCACGCGGGTTAATGCATTCGGGCTATTTCCTGCTAACACCTCTATACTTACCGGAGGAAACACATCCGAATCCGTTTTCCTCAAATATGAAAAAGTAATCCCCTTAGGCGAAATAGGTTTTTTAAATTCAAACAAGGCTTCTAAATCGTTGTTAAAAAATCCTAACCAAGTATAATCAGGTAATTCACTGCGACGACCCGTCTCCCTGAAGCCTTGAACAAAGTCCTTTAAACTATATCCACCCTTCGCTGGATATTTGGGATCTGGCTTACTAAGTAAATAAATCGAATCAGGAATAAAGGCTGATTTATAAACTTTATATTCCAAGACACGGCTGGCTAACCAACCTGGTTTCGTTGCCATTACCTTAACTTTTGAATATTTTTCTATTTTCAGCGGACCTCTAGACACTAAAGCACCCAAACTGTCTGGGGTTGAATCATTTAACGTATAATGAAAAGTGACATCCTTTAAAGTATGCTTAAAAACAAAATCCTCATTGGGCTTTAATATAAAATTCTCGGTCACCAAGATGGGCGGATTAATCTGTAATTGCTCGTCCTTAGGCACATAACCTGCTTGGATTTTCACCTTAGGAAACTGAGCTTGTATGCCAGCGACTTGGTCTAGGCTGACCCCCGTATTCCAAATAAACACTTCTTTTAAGCTTGGAATTTTTCCCAATAGATTCACCAAAACCTCCTTATTTACTTTAGTACCCGACAAAGCCAAGGATGTTAAATGCTGACAAGCCGATAATTCCCCCAAGGTCTTTCCGGTAATTTCAGTAAAATTCAAAATCAACTTTTCTAAATTAGGGAACTTAGTTAGTAAACTAATTTCTTCATCTTTGAATGGCATTTTTGAGAGATTCAAGCCGACTAACTGCTCAGATACCTTCGATAAATTTTCCAACGTCTTTCGTTCATATTTCTTGCTTACATAAAAATCTGCCTGCAAGGCTGGAGCGTCGCTCGACAAAGGATAAACAGAACAAAAAGGAGTATTGGCCGCAGCTAAATTAGACTCTGAGGCCGCTGAGAAATCATACACTTTAACAGGAATCAATAACGCCTGCGCCGTATTTTGCAATTTTTTAGCTAACGAAATAAGCTTAGAATTTGCCCCAAAAGCCCCTAGCTTTTTGGATACCGAAGCGCCCTCTTGGACCCAAGCAGTTAATAATAATACTTCATCGGGAGTCAACTGCGCCTTGCCTTTCGGCGGCATGTGCTTTTTGTTATCGATGGGCAATTTAGCTCTTTGAATAAAATGACTATTCAATGGATCCCCAGCCTTCCAAATAGCTCCATTTTTTCCACCTTTTAATAATTTAGCAATCGAACTCATGTTCAAGGCACCTTTGGTCTTTTGATCATTATGGCATACCTCACACTTTTGCTTGAAAATAGGTTGGATTACCGCCTCAAACACAACGGATTCTTCGGTCAATACAATAGCTTCCCCATCACCTTTCGCCCATAAATAATCCTCTCCATGAGTCAAATTCGCACCTCCATGACCGGCCAAGAAAAAACTAGCTAAACCAACCGTCACACCATAAAATAAATTTCTACCTTCTAAATAACCTTTTTCATAAGCAATAATTAGTAAGACATAAAGCCAATTGACCCCCAAGCCAGCCCACTGATGAAAGGTGATTTGCTCCAAATCATATCCCCCCTCCGAAGATAAAAACATGCCGAAAATCGCTGTAATGGCAGAAAAAATAGAAGTCAAATACAATAGAAATCTGAAAATTTCCTGAAAAGCTTGCGCGTCAATCCACTTTTTAAGTACAAAAATTAGCACTAAAAAGACTCCAAAGCCAATAGGCACATGCAACACCAAAGGATGCAAACGACCCAAAAAAGCCAAAGGAATATGGATTTTATCTGTAAATAAAACAAGCACTAAAATCAAACCCTGTAAGAAAATAAGGAGGCTTGTACTAATTCTAAAAAATTTATTCATCGTTATAAAATTAGGCCAACAAGCCAGGAAGAACTTTACCGGCAATATCAGTCAAGCGATACCTTCTGCCCAAATGCTTATACGTCATTTGCTCATGATTAAGTCCCATTAAATGCTGAACCGTTGCATGGAAATCATGAATATGTACTGGGTCTTTTACCACATTATACCCAAATTCATCCGTTTCACCATAAACTATTCCCGGCTTTACGCCTCCACCAGCCATAAAAATACTGTAGGCACGAGGATGATGATCTCGACCATAATTTTCGACCGTATAGGTTCCTTGGCAATAATTTGTTCGGCCAAATTCACCTCCCCAAATAACCAAAGTCTCATCCAATAAGCCTCTTTGCTTTAAATCTGTAATTAAAGCGGCCGACGAACGATCCACATCTTGCGCCTGCATAGCCATTTCTTTTGGCAAATTTCCATGAGTATCCCATCCTTGATGATACAATTGTACAAAACGAACAC
>CAMBGA010000002.1 GCA_945866095.1 Spirosoma fluviale | reverse complement strand
CAAATTTATTTAGAATAATATAAATACAGATTTATGAATTCAATTGTTTATTTAGTTCCTGCTTTTGGTTTAGTGGGTTTGCTGTACACAGCGTGGAAATTTAGTTGGGTATCGAAGCAAGATGCTGGAAATGAAAAAATGCAGGAATTGGCAGGTTATATTGCTGATGGAGCCATAGCCTTTTTAAAAGCTGAATGGAAAATTTTAACTTATTTCGCTATACCTACTGCCATTTTATTGGCGTGGTTGGGAACACAAGAAGGAACGCCGGATAATCCAATTCATTCGTCTCCTTTAATAGCTGTTGCTTTTTTAATTGGCGCGGTATTTTCTGCTACCGCAGGTTATATTGGAATGATTGTGGCCACAAAGGCAAATGTTCGTACGGCTGAGGCAGCTCGAACTTCTTTGGCTAAAGCATTAAATGTGTCCTTTACGGGAGGTTCTGTGATGGGTATGGGAGTAGCTGGATTAGCTATTTTAGGTTTAGGGGGTTTATTTATTGCCTTTTATCAAATTTTTGCTGAAGGTAAAGCGTTAACTTCAATGGAAATGAGGACTGCTATTGAAGTATTAGCTGGATTTTCATTAGGAGCTGAATCTATCGCATTATTTGCTCGAGTTGGTGGAGGTATTTATACCAAAGCTGCTGACGTAGGAGCTGATTTAGTTGGTAAAGTAGAAGCGGGAATTCCAGAAGATGATGTGCGTAATCCTGCCACTATTGCGGATAATGTAGGTGATAATGTCGGAGATGTGGCTGGTATGGGAGCTGATTTGTTTGGTTCATATGTAGCGACTATTTTAGCTACGATGGTATTAGGTCAAGAAATATCAGTTAATGATAATTTTGGTGGCTTCTCCCCTGTTTTATTACCAATGCTCATTGCAGGTGTAGGTTTGTTGGCTTCACTTGTAAGTACATTTTTTGTACGTATATCAGGTGAAACATCCTCTGTTCAAAATGCTTTGAATTTAGGTAACTACACTTCTATTGCAATCACTTTTGTTACTTCTTATTTTTTGGTAACCAATATATTACCTGAAACATTGAATTTGAGAGGAAGAGAATTTTCTTCCATGGATGTATTTTACGCTATCATTGTGGGATTAATTGTTGGAACATTAATGTCCATCATTACCGAATATTACACAGCGATGGGTAAGCGTCCGGTAGATTCAATTGTTCAAAAGTCGGGTACAGGTCATGCAACTAACATCATTGGTGGATTAGCTGTAGGTATGGAGTCTACCGTACTTCCTATTTTAGTTTTAGCTGCTGGTATCATAGGATCTTATCATTTTGCAGGTATTTATGGTGTTTCTATAGCAGCAGCAGGAATGATGGCTACTACGGCGATGCAATTGGCGATTGACGCCTTTGGTCCTATTGCAGATAATGCAGGAGGTATAGCTGAGATGGCTCAATTACCTGCTGAAGTTCGTGAGCGTACAGATAATTTAGATGCAGTCGGTAATACGACAGCAGCGACAGGAAAAGGTTTTGCGATCGCTTCTGCGGCATTAACTTCATTAGCTTTGTTCGCTGCATTTGTTGGAATTTCAGGTATTACCCAAATCGATATATATAAAGCTGATGTTTTAGCCGGATTATTTGTAGGAGGTATGATTCCATTTATTTTCTCTGCCTTATGTATCTCAGCTGTGGGTAAAGCTGCCATGGAAATGGTGAATGAGGTAAGACGTCAATTTAGAGAAATTCCAGGTATTATGGAGTATAAAGCGAAGCCTGAGTATGAGAAATGCGTAGCTATTTCAACCGAGGCTTCTATTCGTCAAATGATTTTACCTGGAGCCATTGCATTAACGGTTCCTGTGTTGGTTGGTTTTACGATGGGGCCTGAAGTATTAGGTGGTTTATTAGCTGGTGTAACGGTTTCTGGTGTTTTGATGGGTATATTTCAATCAAATGCGGGTGGTGCTTGGGATAATGCCAAAAAATCTTTTGAGAAGGGTGTTATAATTGATGGTGTAACGTATAAAAAAGGTTCTGAGCCACATAAGGCAGCAGTTACTGGTGATACGGTAGGTGATCCGTTTAAAGATACCTCAGGCCCGTCGATGAATATTTTAATTAAATTGATGTCAATTGTTTCTTTGGTGATTGCACCTTACATACACCTAGGAGATTCTAAGCATGTTTCCAAAATGGAAAAAGCACCTATTGTTAAAGTGATTGCAAAGAAATAAGTTTGCTTATATATTCGATTTTAGAGGCACATGTATGTGCCTCTTTTTTTATGCCTTGATCTTTGCGTATTTTTAAAAAACGATAATTTAAGAGAGCAAAAAAAGCTTTTAGAGACATTTTGTATTCATGTGTTACGCATAAAAAAAGCCTTCCATTGGGAAGGCTTTCAAAGATTCAATTAGAACAGAATTAAGCAGTTAACTTACCTCTTAATGCTCTAGGGATATCGATGGTTGCAACGGGATTTGACATTGGATTTAAAATCTCACATCCTTCAACAACTAATTTGTTAACTTTTACCGTTTGACCTAAGTCAAGTCCAGAAATGTCAACTGTCACGAAATCAGGAATATTTTCAGATAAACCCTTTAAAGTAACCTTACGTAATTTTTGAATCATTTTACCTCCTTTAATTACTCCTGGAGAATTTCCAATGACTTTGATTGGCACAGCAATTTTAATTGGATTTCCTTCAATAATTTCAAGGAAATCAACGTGAAGTATCATTTCATTTACAGGATGAAATTGAGCATCTTGCAATACGGCTCTATACTTATCACCCTCTACATTTAATTCCACTTCATACACATCCGCAGAATATAATAATTCGCGAAATAATATCATAGGTACCGCAAAGTGCACCTGCTCTTTTCCACCATACAATACACAAGGAGCTAAAGCTTCAGCACGTAAATCTTTTGCGCCTTTACTACCGAGATTCGCTCTTTTAAACCCTACAATCTCTAATTTTTTCATTTTGTTTTTGTTAATGTTTTTAGTCTTTCGCTTTGGCTATCCCCTAAAAAACGGTTGAAATTAATATTTAATAAATAATGAACTGATTGACTCGTGATCTCTTATTCTTCCTATCGCCTTAGCAAACAATTCTGCGACTGAAAGAACTTTAATTTTATCGCATGCCTGTTTTTGCGGAATAGTATCTGTAACTAATAATTCAGTTAATATTGAATTTGAAATGTTTTCGTAGGCATTTCCAGATAATACAGGGTGTGTAACCACGGCACGAACTGATTTGGCTCCTTTATCCATGATTAATTGCGCTGCTTTACACAATGTTCCTCCAGTGTCAATTAAATCATCAACTAAAATTACATCTGCTCCCTTTACATCTCCAATTAATTGCATCGAAGCGATTTCGTTGGACCGTTTTCTGTGTTTATCGCAGATAACCATGTCTGCATTAAAAAATTTAGCCATGTTTCTAGTCCTTACCACACCCCCAACGTCTGGAGAAGCAAATACTAAATTGTCTAAATTTAATGTTTTTAAATAAGGAACAAATATGGCATTCCCTTCTAAATGATCTACTGGGAAATCCATGAAACCTTGTATTTGACCTGCATGTAAATCGATCGTCATTAATCGATCTGCACCAGCAGCCGTTAATAAGTTGCCAATAAGTTTTGCACCTATTCCAACACGCGGCCTATCTTTACGATCTTGCCTTGAATAGCCAAAATATGGCATTACAGCAGTTACGTAATGAGCCGATGCCCTTCTTGCCGCATCTATCATGAGTAATAACTCCATCAAATTATCCGAACTAGGAAAGGTGGATTGAATAATAAATACATCACATCCCCTTACCGATTCATCAAAACTGGGAGACATTTCCCCATCAGAAAACTTTAAAATGGTAGCTGCACCTAAATCTTTCCCATAATATTTAGCAATATCCTTTGCTAAATAATTTGAAGCTGAACCAGAAAAAATTTTAACCGCATTGATGGCTGCCATATTATATACGAACTAAATTAGTTAAATCGAGGTGCAAAATTATACAATTGTGCCTCCAAAAACAAGTTTATTTTACAGATGCTCTAATAATGTTTAATGCTCCCCCAGCTTTGAACCACTCTATTTGTTGATCATTGTAGGTATGATTGACTAAAAACTCATCCTTTGAACCATCCGAATGTGATAATTCAATAGTCAATGGTTTATCTGATGCAAAAGAAGTTAATCCTTTAATCGAGATAGAATCATTTTCTTGAATTTTATCATAATCCGAATCGTTTGAAAAAGTTAATGCTAACATTCCTTGTTTCTTCAAATTAGTTTCATGAATTCGAGCAAATGACTTCACTAACACGGCTCGAACGCCAAGATGTCTCGGTTCCATCGCTGCATGTTCGCGCGAAGATCCTTCTCCGTAATTGGTATCCCCAACTACTATTGTACCTACTCCTGCTGCTTTGTACGCTCTTTGAGTATTAGGTACCGTATCGTATTGGCCATTCAATTGGCTTTTTACGTTGTCTGTTTTATCATTATAAAAGTTGACGGCACCGATCAACATGTTATTGGATATATTATCTAAGTGGCCTCTATATTTTAACCAAGGACCTGCCATAGAAATATGATCGGTTGTACATTTCCCTTTCGCTTTGATTAATAATTTTAAACCAACTAAATCGGATCCTTCCCAAGCTGAAAATGGGTCTAATAACTGCAAACGATCTGAAGTTGGCGATACTTTAACCTGAACTTGCGATCCGTCTTCAGCGGGTGATTGATAACCCGCATCTAATACGCTAAATCCTTGTTTCGGTAATTCATCTCCACTAGGTGCTTCTAAAAATACTTTTTCTCCTTTTTCATTAATTAAATGATCTGTTAAAGGATTGAATGTCAAATCTCCTGCGATGGCTAGCGCCGTAACTATTTCAGGAGATGCAACAAAAGCAAATGTGTTTGGATTGCCATCTGCACGCTTCGCAAAGTTTCGGTTAAACGAGTGTACGATGGTGTTCTTTTCTGCTTTTTCCGCACCTGGTCTTGCCCATTGGCCAATACAAGGCCCACATGCATTTGAAAACACAGTAGCTCCGATTGAATTAAATGTGTCAATAAAACCATCTCTGTCTATGGTGTACCGTACTAATTCAGATCCTGGTGTGATTGTAAATTGCGCTTTTGTTTTTAATCCTTTAGCTGAAACTTGTTTCGCTAATGAAGCGGCTCTGGCTATATCTTCATAAGATGAATTGGTACAAGATCCGATTAAACCAACTTCAACCTTAGTAGGCCAACCATTTTTTTCTGCCATCTCTTTCATTTTCGAAATAGGCGTAGCTAAGTCTGGCGTAAAGGGACCATTTAAATAAGGCTCTAATGTATTTAAATCGATTTCAATGACTTGGTCAAAATATTTTTCAGGATTTGCATATACTTCAGGATCACCTGTTAAGTGTTCTCTAACCTGGTTAGCTAAGGCCGCTACATCGGCACGATCTGTGGACTCTAAATAACGAGCCATAGAATCGTCATATCCAAATGTAGAGGTGGTTGCACCAATCTCAGCACCCATATTACAAATAGTTCCTTTTCCAGTGCATGACATAGAAGTGGCACCATCTCCAAAATACTCAACTACACAGCCTGTACCACCTTTTACGGTTAATATACCCGCTACTTTTAATATAACATCTTTGGCTGAAGTCCAGCCATTTAATTTACCGGTTAATTTTACGCCAATAAGCTTTGGAAATTTAAGTTCCCAAGCTAAACCCGCCATTACATCACAAGCATCTGCTCCACCAACCCCAATGGCAATCATTCCTAAACCACCCGCATTTACTGTATGTGAATCAGTACCTATCATCATTCCACCCGGGAATGCATAATTTTCTAAGACAACTTGGTGTATAATCCCTGCTCCTGGTTTCCAAAACCCTATTCCATATTTATCTGAAACGGATGAAAGAAAATCATAAACTTCTTTATTTTTATCAACAGCTACTTTTAAGTCGGTCGTTGACGCTACTTTTGCTTCAATTAAATGGTCACAGTGTACTGTTGAAGGTACGGCAACTTGCGGTCTTCCTGCTTGCATAAATTGCAATAATGCCATTTGGGCTGTTGCATCTTGCATGGCAACTCGGTCTGGTGCAAAATCTACATATGAATTTCCTCTTGTAAACGTATTTGTAGGAGTACCTTCCCATAAATGACTGTAAAGAATTTTTTCAGTTAATGTCAGTGCTTTTCCTGTCAGTGAACGTGCTGCTGCAATGCGAGCTGGCATTTTGCTGTAAACAGCTTTAATCATTTCAATGTCAAAGGCCATAAGAGTAATTTGGTTTATAAATTGTCTGCAAAATTAATAGATTAGGTTCAATTTTGCCACTAATTAGAAATATGATTTACTTTGTAATAGAATTTATTCGGGAATTAAGAATTGGATATCATAATTCTATTTTTTTTCTGTACTTTTTTGTAATTAATTTCTCACTAGGTGATTAAATTGAGTCTTAAATTTCTCGTAATTATATCTTTTCTTGCGGGACATGTCAAACTATATGCTCAATTATCAAAATCTGATTCCTTAATAAAATTGGCCATTAATACGGCAGGGCAGCATAGTTCAGATGTAAATAAATTGATATTTTCCGTTCACTCAATTGAAAAAGCAAGATTTTCGAAATTTATTGGGATAGGTAAGAAAAGATTGCAAAATATAGAAGGAATTAAAGAAGGTCAATGGTACGGGAATGAAACCATATCAAAAGTTTATTTAGGTAATCTAAGCCAAATGATTCATGAGATTAATTATTTTAAACCCTATCGAAAAAAAAGTGGAGCTCCTAGCCTATTCTTTTGGCCTGATTTTTACCAAGATTTTTTAGGAACTCAATGTATTTCTCCCTTGAATTACGATGGTTTTTATTATTATAATTACTCTTTTTTATCGGATACACTTGTCGATAATCAAGTATGTCAACAGTTTTTAATTCAACCAAAATTTAAAACAGATCGATTATTTCAAGGCAAATTGACTCTGAGTCTAGACGGATGGATTGTTCGTTGGGAAGGCGAAGTCTTATCCGATGATATTTTATATGCAATGGATTTGAAAAATGCTTATTTAAACGGCAAATGGATACCTAAGCAATCAAATATAATAGTTAAAGGAGGTCTTTTGGGAATTGATGGAGAATTTATATTGAATCAAAACATTATTGGACCTGTAGAAAATTGGAACATGCCAACGCAGACTTTTAGTCTGCCAACGAGTAAAAAAGAATTACTTAATATATCTGAGATAACTTTTGATGAAGTATTTGTATCACAACTTATTAGGAATCTACATCTAGGACTGATTAGAAAATGGAAATTAAGGCCTACGGCGGATATGATTAGTATAGATTCGGTTGTCAACAATTACCTGAATATTATCCCAGAAAAATCTGTTTTAGTTGATGAAATTCGAGAGTCCACCGTTGAAACTTCAATAGCCTCCTTTGATGCGCTGAGAAAGTCCCCATTTAACCTAAGCCAATTAATTTTCAGTAAGTCATTTTATTTTGGGGAAAGGAAAAAGGACTTTTATCCATTTGAAATTTATTATAAATCACCGGTTTTTGATTCTAATTTTAATACTGCAGAAGGTTTTGTTGTTAATTCAGCGGTGGTTTTTAGACGTCGATGGGCTCCTTATAAATTCTTAGAATTAGAGACTTTAGGGAGACGCTCTTTTGGATTAAATCGAAATACGGGTTACTTAAAGCTAAGGTATAAAACGGATTCTTTCGATCTTCAATTGGCCAATGGAGATTATATTTCACAATTTAATCCCGAAAATACCATTTCTCCAGAGATGAATTCTTTGGCAACGTTACTTCTGAAAAATAATCAAATGAAAATTTTTCGAAAGGAATTTTGGAGTTTAGCCTTGATCAATCGTTTCTCATCTCGATTTTATTTAAAAGCTTTGATAGAATCATCCAGGCAAAGTCAAATGGATAATATAACGGGTTATTATTGGGTCAATTACATGAATCGAACCTTTAATAGTAACAATCCTACTAATGTAGAAAACCCAAAAGAAGGATTTGAAACGCACAATTCTTTTGTTACTCAGGTTCAACTGGCTTTTAGGCCATTTTTATCCTATTCCTACAACAATAATTTACGTGTTTTCGACTGGGGCTCATCGCCATTAATCTTATTTAAGTATCGAGCGGGTTGGCCTGATGTATTTAAATCAAACATCAACTTTCAATTAATGGAGTTATCATACATTCAAAATATAAGCTTAAGTCCTTGGGTTAAAACAGGCTTTATTTTAAATGCTGGTACATTTATTGGCGATAAACCGGTTTATTTTCAAGATTTTAAGCATTTTAACGGTGGTCTTAACCTAGTTCAAACTGGGGATATGTTGGCGACCCATCGATTGGTCGGATATTATCAAAATTTAACCAGTGGGGCAAATCAACGTTTGAATGTGAATCATTACTCCTATAGCACCGCGGGTAATTATATAGAGGCATTGTCCCAATTCCAGTTTACAAATTTATGGTTGAAACCATTATTAGGCTTTAAGAAAGCTTATGTCAAAGAATTATTGATTGCCAATGCTATTTACATCAACAATCAAAACCTATTTTATAATGAAATTGGCTATGGTTTAGATGGAGTTATGAAAGTATTGCGATTAGAGGCAATAGCTAATTTTAATAATGGCCAATTTAATTATGTAGGTTTGCGAATAAATATAAATTCAAGAATAAGAATTGGTAATATTCCTGAATGATTTGTTGATTATTTCGATCAGGTTAAAAATCAATTTGAATAAATACATTTTAAGCACTTATATTTGCGGTCTTTAAAAATTACATATTTTCAAAATTTGAAATGGCAAAAAATTTAGTCATCGTAGAGTCCCCGGCAAAAGCTAAAACAATTGAAGGTTATTTAGGCAAAGATTTTGTTGTGAAATCATCCTTCGGTCATGTTAGAGATTTGCCCACGAAAGGTGACAAGGTTATTGACATAGACAATGATTTTACTCCCACCTATGTAATTTCACCTGATAAGACTAAAGTAATATCTGAACTGAAAAGCTTAGCTAAATCCTCAGAAGAAGTTTGGTTAGCGACTGACGACGACCGTGAGGGAGAATCTATTTCTTGGCATTTAAAAGAAGCGTTGGGATTGAAAAATACAACCAAACGCATTGTTTTCAGAGAAATAACCGAAAGTGCCATAAAAAAAGCTATTCTAAATCCTCGAGAGATTGATATGGATTTAGTGAATGCCCAACAAGCGCGTAGAATAATGGATCGCCTAATCGGCTTTGAATTATCCCCTGTTTTATGGTCGAAGGTGCAGAGAGGTTTATCAGCGGGTCGTGTTCAATCCGTGGCCGTTCGTTTAATTGTAGAGCGTGAAAAAGAAATAGATAACCATAAAGCTATTTCTAGCTTTAAAGCAGTAGCTCTATTTGATTTGCCTGGAAATAAAGTGTTAAAAGCGGAATTATCTAAATCATTTGCCAAAGAAAATGAGGCAGTTGACTTTTTGAAAAAATGCGTTGGAGCTACATTTTCAATCAAAAATTTAGAGACTAAACCAGCAACAAAAACTCCAGCAGCTCCTTTTACCACATCTACCTTACAACAGGAAGCTTCTAGAAAATTAGGTTATGCAGTGGCAACTACGATGTCAATCGCGCAGAAATTATATGAGTCAGGTCGTATTTCGTATATGAGAACTGATTCCACAATGCTTTCTCAAGAAGCAAGAGATAAGGCTAAAATTGCTATTGAATCTGCCTATGGAGCTAAGTTTCATCTTGAACGTCAGTTTAAAACCAAATCAGAAAATGCGCAAGAGGCCCATGAAGCCATACGTCCAACGGATTTTGAATTGAGTACCATTTCAGGTGATGCAAGAGAAAAAAGGCTGTATGAATTAATTTGGAAAAGAGCTATAGCGTCCCAAATGGCTGATGCGAAAATTGAAAGAACGATTGCTCAAATAGATATTTCGACGACTCCCGAAATTTTAGTGGCACAAGGAGAAGTCATTGCATTTGAAGGTTTTTTAAAGGCTTATTTGGAGGGAAAAGATGAAGATGAGGAGGATGAAAATAAAGATATGTTGCCCCCTTTAAACGTAGGCCAAATATTAAATATAAATGAACTAAAAGCATCTGAAAGATTCACCAGGCCTTCGGCTCGTTATACAGAAGCTAGTTTAGTGAAAGCTTTGGAGGAAAGAGGAATAGGTAGACCTTCTACTTATGCGCCAACCATCTCGACCATTATCAAACGGGCCTATGTAGTTAAGGAAGATCGTGATGGAAAAGAAAGGAAATTTCAAACTTGGATTTTAAAAGATGATGAAATATCAGGTTCGTTAAATTCTGAAGTTGTGGGAACTGAAAAAGCTAAATTGTTTCCTACACATATTGGTACTTTAGTTACTGAATTTTTGGTGGATAACTTTGAAAATGTAGTGGATTATACCTTTACTGCAGAAATGGAGGATCAATTCGACAATATTGCTAAGGGTAAATTAGAATGGACCGTTTTAATGAAAAGTTTTTATTCAAGTTTTCATCAAACCATTGAAGATAGTAAGTCCATAACAAGAACTTCCATAGGTGGTGGAAGAGAATTAGGTTTAGACCCAGAAACAGGTAAGAAAATTTCAGTTCGACTAGGTAGATTTGGTCCATTTGTACAATTAGGAGAATCTGGAGATGAAGATAAGCCCACTTTTGCTAATTTAAGCAACCATCATAACATAGCTACATTAACTTTTGATGAAGCAATTTTACTGTTAGCTCGACCTAAATTACCTAGGGAAATAGGTGTCTTTGAAGACCAAGCAGTCATCATAGGTGCAGGTAAATTAGGCCCATACATTAAAATAGATGGTAAATTCACAAGTTTACCCGTGGATTTTGATCCATTCACCATTGATTTAGAAACCGCATTGCTTGTCATTAAAAGTGCTGCATTAGCTGCTGAATCTGCTGGATTAGGCTTTTTTGAAGAAAATTTGATTGAAACCGGTAAAGGCCGTTTTGGTCCCTATGTTAAACATAACGGTAAATATTATTCGTTAGGCAAAACGGATAATTTAACGAGTATCACCCAAGAGCGCGCCATTGAATTAATTTTAGCTAAAAGAACGTTAGAAGCCAATAAATTTATTAAAGAATTTCCTGATAATGACATTGTCAAAATTGTCAATGGAATGTATGGTCCATATATCCAAATTGGAAAGCGAAATGTTAAAATACCGAAAGGCCGAAAACCAGAGGATTTAACTTTAGAAGAATGTTTAGCCTTAGGTGATGCTGCCCCTGTAGCAACGAAAAAGCGAAAAAAATAGATTAAAATTATGGGTCAAATTATAGATGGAAAATTTTTAGCCGAGACAATGAAATCGGCTATTGCCTTAGAAGTTTCAGAGCTGATTCAGTCGGGTAAAAGACCTCCACATTTAGTAGCGATTTTAGTTGGAAATAATGGGGCGTCTGAAACGTATGTGGCCAATAAAGTTAAGTCTTGTGAAGAATTAGGATTTGTTTCTACTTTACTGCGCTTCCCTCCCACTATTTCTGAAAATGAATTACTTGACCAACTTGAAAAAATCAACAATAATTCTGAAATGGATGGGGTAATTGTACAATTACCTCTGCCAGACCATATTAATCCAGACCGCATCATGGAAACAATCGACCCTCGTAAGGATGTGGACGGTTTTCATCCCATCAATATTGGTCGAATGGCTAAAGGATTACCAGCTTATATTTCTGCTACGCCGCAAGGTGTTTTAGATTTATTAGCCTATTACAAGATTGAAACTGCTGGAAAGCATTGTGTGGTCGTAGGCAGAAGTCAGATAGTAGGTCTTCCCATGTCTATTCTAATGCAAAGAAATCATCCAATTGGCAATTGCACTGTTACATTAACTCATTCGAAAACAAAAAATTTGGTTGAGATTTGCCAACAAGCCGATATACTGATCGCGGCTTTGGGTAAGCCAGAATTTCTTAATGCTTCATATGTTAAAAAGGGTGCTGTGATCATCGACGTGGGTTTAACACGGGTCGTTGACGAATCAAAAAAATCAGGATTTGCGCTTAAAGGCGATGTGGATTTTGATGATGTATTTGATAAATGCTCCTATATAACACCAGTTCCTAAAGGAGTAGGTCCAATGACCATTGTTTCATTAATGAAAAACACCTTATTGGCAGCCAAAGGGGTTATTTATTCCTAATTTTCTTGGTATAAGTACCGATGAAACACTCCTAATGGGAGTTTCTTATTAAAGGTATCGTTCAAATAGATTTCACCAAATTCTGCATTTTGAGGTACATCAAATAGGCCATTCATTAGGTTTTCCACCACCAACGTTGAAAAACCTAAGGAGTATACATTGGTCAATAAAATATGTTCTTTAGGGTCTAAAATTTCTTTAACCGACTTCAACATATCATCTATTTGTTCTTCCAAAACCCATTTTTCACCTTCTGGACCTCTTCCATAAGCCGGTGGGTCCAAAAGAATTCCTTGGTAAAAGTTCCCTCTTCTAGCTTCTCTTTTTACAAATTTTAATGCATCTTCTGCCATCCAACGAATGGAATCTAAATTCGACATTTCCATGTTTTCCCTGGCCCAGGACAATACAGGCTTCACGGAATCCACATGCGTTACATCAGCACCCATTTGTCGGCATACCAAACTTGCCCCACCCGTATACGCAAATAGATTTAAAAATTTGGGCTTATCATTTTTAAGTTTTGGTATATTTTCAGCTAAAAATTCCCAATTAGATGCTTGCTCAGGAAATAATCCTACATGTTTAAAGGACGACAAGGAAATTTTAAAATTCAAATTCAATAAATCTGATTTATAATTGATAAACCATTTTTCAGGTGTCTTTTTTTGTATATCCCAAAATCCTTTTTCAGAACTTCCCTTTTCTTTTTTAAAATAGGCATCCGTTTTAGACACCCACGTTTCCTCTGATAAGGATTTCCCCCAAACTGCTTGAGGCTCAGGTCTTCTAACACAAAAACTTCCAAATTGCTCTAACTTTTCAAATCCTCCTGAATCAATTAACTCATACGATTTACTCCAAAATTCGGGAGTATCAATAGATATACTGGCTGTATTTTTCAATTTATGGATTGATTTGAATTTTGTTTAAGAAGAATACATTTCTTCTACCTTCATCTTGATTGGTTATGGTTTGATACCCATCGGCAATAAAATAAGGACCATACCAATAGTTTATTTCAGATTTTACCGTTCTTCTTACCTTATCCAATTTATCTTCAGGGGTTATTTCTTGAACTCTTAATGCCTCATTTTTTCCATTATTTGAAATGGATTTGGTGATAATTTGATCATTTTGATGGTAGGATAAATAAACCGTATTACTTACAACGGATGCTATTATTTTTTGAATCAATTTAGATTCCCGACTATCATTTAAATCGATGCAATGATCCCAAAGTAATTTTCCATCCTTATCTAATTCCGCAATGACTGCATGCGTGTAAATCCAGCCATCAAATTGTTGTTGGTTACTATATGAATTATATCCACGATATCCCCAAGGACTATAATAACTGGAAAATGGAGAATACATACCGTAATTACCATAACCCCAACGATAGGGATTCATCATATTCCAATAAGGTGAATAGAACCCACCTAAGCCTCCCATCATCATAGATCCGCCAAATGGACTATAATTATTATACTTATAATCTGGATAAAAGGCTTCAGCGATGATGATGTAATTTTCGCCATTTTTGATAATGTCATGCATGAGTAATCGGTAATCCAACCTCAAATCCTCCCCTTTAACTTCCTTTTCTTTTATTTTTTTCTCCTGCCTTTCCTTTTGTTTAGGAGTTAGAAAATTGAAAAAATCAGTAAACTTGGTGAAACTATAATAGGTTGATTTAATAATGTTACCGTCGATAAATGAGTTGAAATATAAACCCTGTGAACTAGGTCCTCGGGATGAACCAATACTATTTTTGTGGCCATAAGTTCCTACAATGACCTGAAGTGAATCATTTATTTGATTTAATTTTCCATTCATCATGGCAAATTCCTCACTAGGGTTCATATAGACTTGGCCGATTTGATTCCCATCTTCATCAAATGATTTGATGATTAATTGATAATCTTTTGCTTTACCTCCTACCGAATAAGTTACATTAATTTGTTGTTGAATCGTGTCTAAATCCATGGACTGGATTTCAGCTTGTCCTTTAACAACGGCAGGCAATATCCTGGTTTTACGTTCCTTCAAATTGGTAAACAAAATAATCGGTTGGTTATTCACCATTCCGCCAATGAACAAAGAATAATTTAAGGCTTTGAAATTTGAAATTTCGATTCGATCCACCGAATAAATTTGGTACTTAGTGATTTCTCCCGAATTAACCAGTACTCTAAAAATAACATATGAATTACTTCGAAATCGGCTAAAGAGTAAGGATAAAACCGTTCCATCAAAGCTAAAAGTCACATAATCTAAGTTAGACTCTAAATTTGTATTCCTACTCCATATCTGATCTAAATCAGTAGAAAATTTCCGAATGTTAAAGGATTGCTTATTTAATTGAGATAAAACAATGACCCCTTGATCGCCAATAGGGATGTTAAATGACTCTAAATCAGTTCCTTGAATAGGGAATTCTACTCTTTTATTATTGATTTGACTATACCCGATTTGCATCGCTACAATTTGAAAAACAATAATTAAAAATAGATTTTTCATAGTACTACTCGGCTAAACTTAATATGATGTCAAATTCTTGTTTCCCGACAGGCGTTACGGACAACCTAGATTGTTTAATCAAAGCTAAATTAGACAATCGATCATCGGATTTCATCATTTTTAAGGTAACTGTATTATTAAATTTTTTGATGGGAACTATTTCTACGACCACCCACCTTGGGTCTTCAGTAGTAGGGTCTTGAAAAAATTCTCTTTTAACTTCCGCAAGGCCTATGACCTCCATTCCTTCATTTGAATGATAAAAAAAGACCCAATCACCTTTTTTCATTTCTTTCATATTGTTTCTTGCTTGGTAATTTCTTACCCCATCCCAAACGGATTTTCCTTCTTTAACGAAATCATCCCAAGAATATTTGAAAGGTTCTGATTTTACTAACCAATAATTCATCTTATGGGAATTTAGGAAATTTAGAAAAATCAGGTTTACGTTTCTCTAAGAACGCATTTTTACCTTCTTTGGCTTCATCCGATAAATAATATAATAAAGTAGCATTCCCCGCAAGTTCTTGAATTCCAGCTTGGCCATCTAACTCAGCATTAAAGGAAGACTTCAACATTCTTAACGCTAATGGACTTTTTTCTAGAATTCTTTCACACCAGGATATGGTGGTACTTTCTAACTCATCTAGCGGGACTACTTTATTGACCAGACCCATTTCATAAGCTTCTTTTGCATCATATTGGTCACATAAATACCAAATTTCTCTTGCTTTCTTTTGACCAACAACCCGAGCTAAATAGGATGCTCCAAAACCCCCATCAAAGGAACCTACATTGGGTCCTGTTTGTCCAAAACGAGCATTCTCAGCAGCAATACTTAAGTCACAAATCACATGTAAAACGTGCCCTCCACCTATGGCCCAACCAGCCACCATGGCGATAACAGGTTTTGGAATAGTTCGAATCTGTCTTTGTAAATCCAACACATTTAATCTAGGTACTTGGTCTTGTCCTACATAACCCCCGTCTCCTCGCACGCTTTGATCACCCCCTGAACAAAATGCTTTACCACCTTCACCGGTTAATATTATCACTCCTATTCTGGTATCTTGACGTGCTAATTCCATCGCTTCAGACATTTCTTGGACTGTTAGCGGTGTAAATGCATTGTGTTTGTGTGGTCTATTAATTGAGATTTTCCCAATTCCATTATAAAATTGAAATAAAATATCTTTGTATTCTTTAATGGTTTCCCAATTTATTTTTGTTATCATTTTACTTATCGTTTAAATCATCGTTGTAAGTGACATCCCAAGTATGATCCGCTAATAATGTTACTTTCGCTAAAAATCTACTATACTTAAAAGAGCGACCCCATTCTTCTGGGGCTACTAAAGATAATAAATCTTGACCTGATTCTTTTTCATATAAATAATAGGTTTCGCTAATGATAGGTTCAAAACCCATAGCGGCATCATAAATTCGTTCTGATATTTCTTTACGTTCGGATAAAAGTTTTGCTTGTTTAGCTAAAACCTCCATTTGTTCATAAAGCTGATTCATTTGCCGATCGGTTTGTTGGCGCATAGCTTTTACCGATCGTCCCTTAGTTTTACCCATATCTTCCGGCTTAATAACGGCTCCACCTGCTGTGTGGGCATAAGGGAGTAGCCCAGGATTTTGAGCAACCTTTTCAGGATTTATAGGATTTAAAAACGATTCTTCTGACATTAATGAGTGTTAATTATGATTGATCCTTTTATTAACCCACAAAATTAGAGAATGTTTGGCTAATTTTGGAGAGAATATTAATTTATGCTCGTATTTAATCCACTTAATGCTAATTATCCTGAACCAGTCAACTCTTATCAAGAAGAAGTTTTTGACTTTTGTCTGCAGTGGAAATTGGGTAAAAAGGAGTTTTTATTCCATACGAGCGGTTCAACAGGAAAGCCAAAGCCTATTTATTTATCTAGATTAGCTATGATCGAATCGGCCAACATGACGAGGGATTGGCTCAATCTACAAGAGGGTGACAATATTTTACTTTGTTTACCTATTGAGTATATAGCTGGTGCTATGATGTTAGTTCGAGCACTCGTTTTAAAACTAAATATTGTGCTTGTTGAACCATCACAGAACCCATTAGAAAGTATTAAAAAACCTATTAATATTCATCTCGCATCATTTGTTACCACTCAATGGTCTACGATTCTTCAATCAAATGCCAATTTGTTTACGCTTTTTTCTGAAGTTAAAGGTATATTAATTGGCGGATCTGAATTAACCTCTTCCGTAGAATTATTGACAAAAGAAATCCAATTACCTATTTTCCAAACGTATGGAATGACAGAAACCTCTTCTCACATCGCTTTTAGGCTGATCAGTTCGGAAGATACTATTTATCAATGTTTAAAAAGTGTAGAGATTAAATTGAATGATCAGGGTTGTTTATGTATTAATTCGCCTGGTACCCTTAACCAATGGATTGAAACTAATGATGTTGCTGAGTTGATCCATGAAAACCAATTTAGCTTATTGGGTAGGAAAGATTTTGTAATAAATTCGGGTGGTAGAAAAATTCATCCAGAATTAATTGAAAAAAGTTGCCAATCATTTTTTGCTCAGCATTCAATTTTTTTTAAAATATTTGCATATGGATTGCATGATGATTTTTATGGTCAAAAATTAGTTTTATTTATTGAAACCAAAGATGAATTTGTTTTTCAATTACAACTTTTGGATTATTTGAAATTGAATTTAGAGTCTTGGGAAGTTCCTAAGCAGTTCATTGTTTTACCTGAATTTTTATGTACAAAATCTGGAAAAATTGATCAGCCAAATACATTAACTTTGTATTTAAACAACCTTTAGTAACAGACATGAATTTTTTAAATCAAGATTTTAAACTTTTCTACGAAAGTCCAAGTGATATTCCAGCCCCTTATCATTTTGAGGCTTTGTTTGAATTTAAAGGTTTCGAAAATGATTCGTTGTCTCTTTCTTTACACATACAATATTTGGAAAGAGAAGATTTTTCAAGTGAAGAACTAATTTCAGAAGGTTTAAGTGGAGAAGATAAATTTGAATGGTCGGGTGAATTACCCATCATTTGGAAAAATAGATTAGCTATTAGTTTTGCGAAATACAAAACAGGTTCATGTGATCCTAAAGACGCAGAACCTTTTATTGCGATTGAAGCGGCTAATTCGTCAACTTATGTGCCTAGATTTTTAGAATTTGAAGAAAACCTCATTCAAGAATTAATGCAAGCAATTTTTGAAGTGGCGGGAAAAGAATATCCCTTGTTTTTAGGTTTTCAGTTTAAAGACGTAAACGATTCCTGGAATAAATACCAAGGTGACATGTCGTTCGCGAATCTAAATTTCACTTATTCCGACTCGAATGGTACATTAGCAACTATATCAGACTGGGATAAATTACAAGACTTAGTAAATACGATTTTTATCGCCGAATTTATCACAGATAAGGCCTTGGAAGAGTTAAAAAGACCAAGTGCATTTGCCATATTCCCTGGGGATGGATTTTGGTATATTGCAGGAGATTCACTTAGAAAACCTAGTGGAAACACAAATTATTTTGATATTTTAGAAATGAAATTAAGGGATTTATTCCAACAAAATGTATGATGAACGAAACGATTAGTACTGAACAGGCCATTGAAAAGGTGTTATTCTTGCAAAAATTATCGTGCCAACGGTTAAAAAATTCTACCGCAGAGGAACGTATAGCGAAGCTAAAATCGATCGAAAAATATATGCTATCGCACAAAAATGAGTTATATGATGCTCTTTTTGCAGATTTCAAAAAACCAAGTTCAGAAGTCGTTATTGGAGAGTTATTAGGAGTAAAAAGAGAAATAGCTCATATTATTAGTCATTTGAAATCTTGGATGCAGCCCAAAAAAGTAGGAACCCCTCTCCTTCTATTAGGAACCAAAGGTTACATTATGTCTGAAGCCAAAGGGCTTTGCTTAATTATAGCGCCATGGAATTACCCGTTTAATTTAGCGATTAATCCATTGGTTCATGCCATTGCAGCCGGTAATGCGGTTATTTTAAAGCCCTCTGAATTAAGCCCTAACACTTCATCCTTTATTAAAAAAATGATTGTGTCTTTATTTGATGAAAGCGAAGTGGCAGTCTTTGAAGGGGATGCCGAAGTATCCACGCATTTATTAGAGCAGAAATTTGATCATATATTCTTTACGGGTAGCCCTGCGATTGGCAAGGTAGTTATGCGAGCTGCGGCGAAACATTTGACATCTGTAACACTTGAGTTAGGTGGGAAATCACCGGCTATTATTGACTCAAATGTCGACATTCTACCTACAGCAAAAAAAATTGCTTGGGGTAAATTTTTAAATAATGGGCAAACTTGTATCGCCCCAGATTATTTGTATGTGCACGAAAAGGTTTATTATTCATTTATTGGCGCTTTAGAGGAAACGATAAAGTTATTTTATGACCAAGATAATAAGGGCATTAAAAATAGCAACGATTATGCTCGAATCGTCAATGTTAAACATTTTAACCGCATTTGTCATTTATTGGATGACGCTAAATCCAAAGGAGCTACGGTCATTTATGGCGGCGAAATGGACGAATCTTCTTGTTTTATAGGGCCTACCCTATTGGCAAATTGTACGGATGATATGTTGATCATGCAGGAAGAAATTTTTGGACCTATTTTACCCATACTAACGTTTAAAGAAGAGACTGAAGTAGTTTCAAAATTATTGAAAGAGGAAAAGCCTTTGGCGCTTTACGTTTTTTCAAAAGACACCTTGTTTTCAGACTATATTTTAAATAATACAAGTTCTGGCACTAGTGTGGTCAATGATTGCTTGATACAGTTTGGTCATTCTAATCTTCCTTTTGGGGGAGTTAATAACTCAGGCATTGGTAAATCAGGTGGATTATTTGGTTTTCAAGAATTTTCGAATCAAAAATCAGTTTTGAAACAATATACGAATCTGTTAAATAATTTTTATCCTCCTTACACCTTTAAAACTAAATGGCTCATAGAGCAAGTGTTAAAATGGTTTTAAGAATTATCTTTCCCTTCTTAATTGTAATTTCATTTTTTGGATATTCACAAATAGTATATCCAATATTAGAGCAAAATCCATCCAATTTACATTTTAAGCAAATAAGAATTCGGGGTGAGGCAGTTCGTGTAATTTACCCAGAAGGAGCTGATTCATTGGCATTTACGACGGCAAGATCTTTGTCAATTCACTGGCCAGAGGCCAAAATCTCAAACAATAGTTTACGTTCTAAATGGTCTATCATTTTACAAAATCAGGGATTGATTTCTAATGGTTTTGTAAGTCTTTTTGCTCCTAGAGGAGAGTTTTATACGACACCTAGTCAGGATGTCAGCTTGCAATCGACCAATGATTGGCTTCATTTATTATCTAGTCACGAAACTAGGCATATTTATCAAAATGAATTAGCTACCACAGGCATCAGCCGTATATTTAAACTATTTTGGGGCAGTAATGGCCAAGGTCTTTACAGTAATTTAATGATTCCAAATTGGCTTTGGGAAGGCGATGCCATCGAAACAGAAACTCGATTGAATAACGAGGTAGGTAGATCGAATATACCTCAGTTCTCAAATACCTTAAATGCCTATTTATCGCAGTTCGGTGTGCCAAGTTACAGTAAGTTAATGTCTAGGAATTATAGGGAAAATATGCCCAATCACTATGTTTTTGGCCAATTTATTACACATAAATTATCATCACAAAAGGGATTTAATGAGATTGGTTATTTATGGCAAAATACCTTAAATAAACCTGGCCTATTTTCATTTTCTAAACAAGTAAAAAAGGAATTTGGGTTAAGTATTGATCGATACGTTGAGCAGCTCTTGCAAAAACAATTGGATACAATTCAAAAAAAAGGTCTTGATTCCTCATATTCGATTATTTCTCCAAAAATAAAAAGTGGATTTACAACCTATGATTTCCCTCAAAATGTTGGGCATGGGAAAGTCATCGCAATTAAATCAGGCTTTCAAGAAATTCCTTCATTAGTCGAAATTGAAAATTTCAAAGAACGAAAATTGTGTTTGATTGGTCCCGCCTATCCGAGTAATATGCTTTCTGCTTCTGATCAATTTGTTGTTTGGTCAGAAATAGTATATCATCCAAGATATACTCAAAAACAGCATACTAAATTAGTTTTTTATGATCTTAAACATAATTTAAAGTCGACATGGACGACAAATAAAAAGGCAATATGCCCAAGTATTAGCCCTGATTCTAAGTACGTATCCTATTTAGAATTGCAGAATAATGGAGAATCTTTCCTAAAAATTTATGAGAAGGAAACTAAAGTTTTAATTGACAGTCTATATTTTAATTCATTGACTCAGGTAATTCAACCCAGAATATCTTCAAATGGTTTGTTGTCTTATATTTCACTTTATCATGGCCGCAAACAAATAGTTATTTATAATTATATATTAAAGCAGGTGATTGCCAAACGTGATTTTGGTTCAAATAACATAGCAGCTACTTTTTTGCATGAGGATTATGTGTATTTCAACTTACCCGTTGGCCAGGTGGACCAATTAGCCCGTTGGAATTTTAAGGACAATTCAATCTCCTATGTCACTAGTACAAATTTTGGCGCTTATTCTATATCTTTTTCAAACGTAACATCTGAGCCCTATGTATTTTCTAAGTATTCCGCAACGGGTAATCAAATTGGTGTAGGACGCTTAAATGAATCGTACACATTTGATTTAAATGATCACTCGACTGTTGTTCCTCGTGAGTTTAAACAAGAAAACTTTGATGTTTCTTCTTATAGTCGTTGGAATTTAATTAACCCATACGCTTGGGGTCCTTTAATTAATTCGCAATTCAATAAATTGGATTTAGGTCTTTTATCAAAAAACTTGACCAATACGCTTCAATTGGGATTAGGTTTTATCTATGATGCTAGTGAGCAAACAGGAACTAAATACATCCGAGCTTCGTATCAAGGTTGGTTTCCAGTGGTCGATTTTTCTATCCAGCAAGGTCCTCGAAATACATCTCTTTACATTGATAAAAAAAGTCCTTTGGATAGTTTAAGGTCGGATCAATGGAACCAAACCAAAATGGATATAGGCATTAGGCTGCCATTATTACTTACGCGGGGAGCATTCCAAGAACAATTATATGTGTCCAGTACTTATTCGATATTTAAAGTTGACGACTATAATCTTCCCTTGCGATATAAATCACAAGCTTTTGATGGGACCTATTCTTCCATGATCTATCAAATCAATTATTCTAAATTATTAAATAAATCTCTTTGGGATCTTCAGTCTAAATTAGGTTATCAATTGAATCTCTATTGGAATGGAATGCCATTCAAGCAATCCCTTCAATCCGAATTATGGGGGATTCAGGCGAAAATTTATTTACCGGGTTTCTTCAAAAATCATGGATTTTTGATAAGAGCATCATTCCAACAAGAAATGAAGGGTAATTATAATTTCAATAGTCCTTTTGTGTTTACTAGAGGATATCTTTATGAAGTCAATCAGAGATGGACAAATTTGTCATTAGATTATAAATTCCCGATCGCTAATACGTCTATTAAATTAGGCCGTTTATTGTATTTTACTCGATTCAAAGGAAATATTTTCATGGATTTAAGCCAAGGAGTTCCTGATTTAACTAAGTTGAATTTGAATAAATCATATGAATCTGTTGGCCTAGATGTTTCTTCTAACTTTCATGTGCTACGTTTTTCTCAAGGTTTTGAACTAGGAATTAGACTTTTATATAAGCCTCGATTAAATCAATATGAATTTTATCCATTAGTTTTAGATTTAGGTTTTTAATGAAGGAGAAATTTCTACTATTTTTTGTAATCTCTTGTACTATTTCTTGTGAAAGCACGCAGGATTTTAAAGGTGAAGTTATTCCTGACCAAAAATACATTTACTCACTATTGAATTCTGAGAGAGGACAGAATCAAAAAGTGATTTCCTATTTAAATCAAATGATAGAAGATGGTTCATCTCCGCATATGTATTATTTGCGAGCTAACTATTTATTTGAATCTCGACAGTATAAAAAAGCCAATGCAGATATACAGCAAGCACTCAAGTCCTCACCTAGAGATTTTGAATATATATTGTTAGCTGGGCAAATCGCTTTGAATTTAGAAAATTATACCCGTGCATTAAATTATTTTAATTTGATTAAGTCAAATGAAAATAAACACGCGTTAATTTTATTTCTATTGACTGAAGTATCAATTAAACTTAATAAGGTCGCATTAGCTTCTTATTATTTAAACCAAATTCGAATAAATGAATTACCTAGAACGGATCAGGTTTATTATTCGGTTTTAAGAAATTTATGTGCCGTTAACAAAATTGCAAATCCTTATTTAATCAAAGGCCTTGATCAAAATAGCATCCAAGATATTAGATTACAAAGGTATTATTTTGAAAATTCCATGGATTATACTTCTAAATATTTGTATCAAAACCAATTATTGAAACTTATTTATCAGTATCCCAATGACCCACATCTGTTTCGATGCTGGGCTAGATTTTTAAGTAAAATAAATCAATTTAAAAAAGCTGAGTTGGCCTATCAGAAGGTGGCTAATCTATTTGAGCATAACGATTTTTTATATTTAGAGATAGCTAGGTTTTATATGAATCACAGGAGTTATTCAACTGCATTATTGTATTTGAATAAAATAAAGCCGGATTTAGAAGTTTTTATTGACGTTCCATTTTTAAAATCAAAGTGTTATTTATACATGGGAGATAAAATTCGCTATAAATCAATGATGGATTCAGCTCAAATGGTTTTGAAAAATGATGTTAGGTTTTATCAATTGAAAATCAAGTATTTTGGGATTTCGGTGGATACCAACTTAGTGGCCAAAGATTCTTTGTTGACGATTAATCCTTAATTTTTGGGGGTAAATTTGTAGCTTGCGTAAAATTAGATAGGATGATTAAAATTATTTTTCCAGACGGACAAATTAAAGAATATTCAAAAGGGATTACACCGATGGATATTGCATTAAGTATATCAGAAGGATTAGCACGCAATGTGTTAGCAGCCAAATTAAATGATCAAGTTGTTGATTCCTCCACTCCTATTCTCCTAGATTCTAATTTGCAATTACTTACTTGGAACGATGTGGAAGGTAAAAAAACCTTCTGGCATTCATCAGCACATTTATTAGCTGAGGCTATCGAATTTTTATATCCGGGAACTAAGTTTGGTATTGGTCCTGCGATTGAAAATGGATTCTATTATGATATTGACTTAGGGGGTCAAGAATTTGGTCAAGAACAATTTAAGGCAATAGAAGATAAAATGCTCGAGTTAGCTCGTTTGAAGCTAGATTATGTTCGAAAAGAAATTTCAAAAAAAGACGCAGTTCAATATTTTACCCTGAAGAAAGATGAGTATAAGTTAGAGCTTTTGGAAGGCTTATCTGATGGGGATATTACTTTTTATTCTCAAGGGAATTTTACTGATTTATGTAAAGGACCTCATATTCCAAGTACTAGTTTTATAAAAGCTGTTAAGGTTTTAAGTGTGGCTGGAGCCTATTGGCGTGGAGATGAAAAACGAAAGCAAATGACGCGTATTTATGCGATCACCTTTCCAAAGGCAAAGGAACTTGATGAGTATATGACTTTGCTGGAAGAAGCAAAAAAGCGTGATCATAGAAAATTAGGCAAGGAGCTTGAATTATTTGCATTTTCAGAAAAGGTTGGCCTAGGTTTACCATTATGGCTTCCTAAAGGCACTATTTTACGTGAAAGATTAGAAAATTTTTTAAGAAGAGCACAGGTTCGAGCGGGATATTCACCCGTAATTACACCGCACATAGCTAGTAAAGAACTTTATGTGACGTCAGGTCATTATGCTAAATATGGAAAGGATTCATTCCAGCCTATTCATACGCCAGATGAAAATGAAGAGTTTTTTCTAAAGCCGATGAATTGCCCGCACCATTGTGAGATTTATAAGACTAAGCCTAGAAGTTATAAAGATTTGCCCCTGCGTTTAGCAGAATTTGGCACGGTTTATCGGTATGAACAATCAGGGGAATTACATGGATTGACTCGCGTAAGGGGTTTTACACAGGATGATGCTCATATTTTTTGTCGGCCAGATCAAGTTGAGGAGGAGTTCATGAAGGTCATTGACTTAGTTCTTTATGTGTTTCGTGCACTTGGCTTTGACCAATATTCAGCGCAAATATCGCTGAGGGACAAGGTTAATAGGGAAAAATATATAGGAAATGATGAAGATTGGAATCGAGCTGAAGAATCCATTATTAAATCAGCCAAGGAAAAAGGTTTACCAACTACGATCGAATATGGTGAGGCGGCATTTTATGGTCCTAAACTCGATTTTATGGTCAAAGATGCTTTAGGTAGAAAATGGCAATTAGGTACCATTCAAGTGGATTACCAATTGCCACAACGATTTGAACTAGAATATACAGGATCAGATAACCAGAAGCATAGGCCTGTTATGATACATAGAGCACCATTTGGTTCTCTAGAACGTTTTGTAGCTATCTTAATTGAAAATACAGCAGGTAATTTTCCACTATGGCTTTCTCCGGATCAATTAGCTGTTTTACCTATTTCTGAAAAATACGAAGATTATGCCAATGAGATTTATTTAAGGCTTCAAGAAAAAGATTTACGCGGCTATGTAGATCATCGTGATGAAAAAATAGGCAGAAAAATACGTGATGCGGAAGTTAATAAAGTTCCATTTATGATCATTGTAGGGGATAAAGAACAAGCGGAGGGAATGATCAGCGTAAGAAA
Source organism: Spirosoma fluviale (assembly GCA_945866095.1). Taxonomy (GTDB): domain Bacteria; phylum Bacteroidota; class Bacteroidia; order Cytophagales; family Spirosomataceae; genus Aquirufa; species Aquirufa fluvialis_A. Next base: position 58,512 of record CAMBGA010000002.1, on the reverse strand, counting down.
AAAGAATCAAGGAGATTTAGGTTCTATGACTATCGAGGCATTTATGAATTTGGCACAGGAAGAAATGAGCCAACTAACTTATGAAAATTGATAATTTAGTTATTTTACCCAGGATACTAGGTAGAAGTTTGTAAATACGTGATTTTTGAACTAAATTTCGAATTGATTTAATTAAACATTAAAAATAAACAATAATTTATGGCTTTACGCCCCAATAACAATTACCGAGGAAATAGAAGAGAAGAAGAACCTTATCGAATTAATCAATTAATTCGCGGGGTAGAAGAAGTTAGATTAGTAGGAGAAAATATTGAACAAGGAGTATATCCGTTCTCTAAAGCTATTGAACTTGCAGAAGCACAAAGTTTAGATTTAGTTGAAATCTCCCCAAATGCTGTTCCCCCAGTCTGTAAAGTTATTGATTATGCAAAATTCAAGTATGATCAAAAGAAAAAGCAAAAGGAAATTAAGGCAAATGCAACCAAAACGGTCATCAAAGAAATTCGATTTGGCCCTAACACGGATGAACATGATTTTAATTTCAAATTAAAACATGCCGTTAATTTTCTTAAAGAGGGTGCAAAGGTAAAGGCCTATGTACATTTTGTCGGCAGGACCATTGTATTTAAAGAAAGAGGAGAAATGCTATTATTGAATTTTGCAAAGGGACTTGAAGAGGTGGGTAAACCCGATGACATGCCAAAATTAGAAGGGAAGAGAATGAGCATCATATTTACTCCCAAAGCTCAAAAAAAATAAGTTTTTCATATAGTGGAATTTCAAGGTAATTTTTTTACTTTTGCATTCCAATTTTTACATTTAATACATAATAGAATGCCAAAAATTAAAACCAACTCTGGAGCAAAAAAGCGTTTCAAAGTTACAGGAACTGGAAAGATAAAGCGTAAACACGCTTTTCATAGCCATATCCTGACAAAAAAAACAACTAAACAAAAGCGTAATTTAGTTCATGCTACTTTAGTTTCCCCTTCTGATATGGGCCGTGTAAGTTTATTATTAGGACTTAAATAATCAGTTTTTAGTTATTGTTCAACCAGAATTAAGGCAAAAAGTGTTCAAAATGAGCCGCCTGAATTCAAAAAACAAATTTAGTTATGCCACGTAGTGTCAATCATGTAGCTTCAAGAGCTAGGAGGAAAAAGATTTTAAAATTAGCGAAAGGTTTTTTCGGAAGAGGAAAAAACGTTTGGACAGTCGCTAAAAACAAAGTAGAAAAAGGTTTGCAATATGCATATCGCGATCGTAAAGTTAAGAAGAGAGATTTTCGTGGACTTTGGATTCAGCGTATTAATGCTGCAGCAAGACAAGAAGGTTTATCCTATTCAGCTTTCATGGGTAAATATAACAAATCAGGTATGACGTTAAATCGCAAAGTACTCGCAGATTTAGCCATGAATCATCCTGATGCTTTCAAAGCTGTTCTATCTAAATTATCATAAAAAAAAGTCCCGGAAACATTCGGGACTTTTTTTTTACACTTATCTTTGTTGCATCTCCTGTAACAAATGAATTTACCCTTATATTTCGATTACGCTTCTACTACTCCCGTTCGTTCCGAAGTATTAAATAAGATGTTGCCATATTTTTCTACACTATATGGGAATGCAGGCTCTAATTTACATCATTTTGGTTGGTTGGCTCAAGAGGCGATCGACCTATCTAGAAATCAAATTGCTGATTTTTTTGATGTAAAACCAAGTTCCATTATTTACACCTCCGGTGCTACTGAATCCAATAACTTGGCAATTAAAGGTTATTTAAAAGGTAAACCCAAGGGGCATTTAATTACGTCAACGATAGAACATAAAGCTGTTTTAGAAATATTTAGTCATTTAGAGAAAGATGGCTACTCAGTTACTTATTTGACGCCTAATGAGTTGGGTCAAATAACCAAAGAAGATTTAATGAACGCCTTACAAGATGACACCATTTTGGTTTCACTTATGATGGTCAATAATGAAATAGGGACTATTTCAGATTATGTTGCTTTTAAACAAATATGTGACGATCACGCTGTATGCTTTCATTCTGACGCTACCCAAGCGATTGGTAAAATCAAATTGGACTTAAAAGGTTTACCTCATTTAATGAGTTTTTCAGGACATAAGATTTATGCTCCTAAGGGAATAGGTGGTTTATTGGTCAATAACAATATTAAAATTAACGCTCTATTTGATGGAGGTGGACAGGAGCGCGGAATCAGGTCAGGAACATTACCCGTTCCACTTATTGTAGGTCTTGGGTACGCATTTACTTATTTACCTGAGATATTAAGTTTTGATCAAAAGCTTCTTGGCTTTAATCTTAGAATTAAGGAGGCACTTTTAAGTAACTTCAAAAATAGTATTTTGATTAATTCTAAAAGCCCAAGCAACATTTCATCCATTCTAAGCATGTCTGTGAATGGTGTTCATTGGGAAGATTTGTTTAATTCATTGACGACTATAGCCATTTCCAATGGTTCAGCATGTAATGTGAAGGCCACAAACCCTTCTCATGTGTTAACAGCGCTGGGACATAAAAGAGATTTGGCCTTAAGTACGCTTCGAATTTCATTAAGTTACATGACGACTGAAAAGGAAATTGATTTTTTGATCCATTATTTAAATGAAAAATTAAAAAAACTATTGGTGTGAAAGAGATAAAGTTATTTGTAGGCCAACTATCATTGTATATTCAGTCTGGGGCCAAATTTGCCATTGCGATCGTTGTCAATGTAGATGGTTCAGCTTATAGGCGGCCAGGTGCAAGGATGTTAATTAATGAAAACGGCGATTGGCACGGTGGAATCAGTGGCGGATGCCTTGAAGGTGATATGTTAAAAAAGGCTCAAATGTCGATGCTTAGCAATCAAAATAAATTAGTCAAATATGATACTCGAGAAGATGATCCGTTTGAATTAGGAATAGGATTAGGTTGCAATGGCCTTATTGAAATTTTAATTAGTCCTGATCTAGAATATGCAAAATACTTATTTGAATTGCTTAATGCTCATCTTCAAAGTTCTGAGCCAACAATTTTAGAACATTCCTTCCATTTAAATTCTACTCATTCAGCTTTTGTACAAATTAATTCTACCAAACCTTTTGTTTCTGTTTTGTCAAAAGAAGATGCGGACGAGGTACTTATTCATCATCAATCAAAATTACTCGCATTAGAAAGCGAACTAATATTTGTCGAATATTTACCTGCAATACCTAAGATCGTACTTTATGGGAATTTATTTGATTCGTCTAGCCTTATTGAACTTTGTGATTTTCTTTCTTGGGATGTTTGTTGGGTCGGTAATCCATTAAAAATGAGTTCTTTACTTAAGAATAAGGTTCAATCCTATTTTCATTGGGATGATGCATGTGCCATTAAAAATAATGATGCAATTGTTTTATTGACCCATGACTTTGATCGAGATGTGGCAATTTTAACGCATTTGATCTCCATCAATTTCAAAGGTTACGTTGGCATTTTGGGCCCATTAAAAAGAATGCAGAAAATCATAAAACAATTAGAATTATTGTCTGTTAATATAAGTGATAAGTGCTTTTTCGGTCCTATTGGTTTAGATATCGGAGCAGAAGGTCCTAATGAAATTGCATTGTCAATTGTTTCTGAAATTATTGCTTATAATAGCTCTAGAGACGGAAGTTCATTAAAAAATCGAATAAAACCCATTCATACTAAGTAACATGTCGCATTTAATAGAATTACAAAAAAGTATAGAACCTTTCAAAAAGATTTTAAGAAACCATCCGATTAATTCATACATTATATCTCAAGAGCATTTATCTATATTCATGCAGAATCATGTATTTGCAGTATGGGATTTTATGTCCTTAGTTAAAAAGTTACAAGTGGAGTTAACCTCTGTGGATGCTCTATGGTTTCCAAAGGGTTCAGGGGAAACTAGGTATTTAATCAATGAAATTGTACTCGGTGAGGAGTCTGATATAGATCCTAATGGTGGTTACATCAGTCATTTTGATTTATATTTGAGAGCTATGGATGAATTAGCTATTATGCCCCCTCCTGCTCTATCAGCTTTTAAACAATTCAAATCAGTAGAGGAGTTTCTCATAGCGCTACCTTCATTTAATTTGCCAACAAGCATTACTGATTTTTTAACGTTTACTTTCTCAAGTATTTTGAATGGAGAAATTGAAGAGATAGCAGCTATTTTTACTTTTGGAAGAGAAGATTTAATCCCAGAAATGTTTCAGTTAATTTTAGATCAATTAAGAATACAATCTCCTGATAAGATAAAGACATTAATGTATTATTTAGAAAGGCATATAGAAGTGGATGGTGGTCATCATTCTCATTTAGCTACATCTATGGTTTCTCAATTATGCCAGGATGATCCTAAAGCCTGGAAACGTGCTACAGATGCCGCAATTAATTCACTCCAAGCAAGAATAAAACTTTGGGATGGAATTGTGGCTGCTAAAGGATAAAAAAAAGGTTCCTTTTTTACAAAGGAACCTTTTAACATAATTAAAATAATTTATTTAACTTCTTCAAAAGCTACATCTTCAGCTGAATCATCTGCTGGTGTTTCTGCATTTTGTGACGGCTGATCTCCACCTTCTTGTGTATTAGCATACATTTCTTGTGAAGCAGCAGTCCAAGCTGTATTTAACTTTTCAATTCCTGAGTCGATTGACGTTAAATCTTGAGAAGCATGAGCTATTTTCAATTCAGATAAAGCTCCTTCTATGGCTGATTTATTACCTTCAGATAATTTTTCACCATATTCTTTCAATTGCTTTTCAGATTGAAAAATTAAAGCATCCGCTTGATTAACTTTCTCGACGCGATCTTTTTCAATCTTGTCTGTTGCTTCATTTGCTTTTGCTTCATTCCTCATTTTCTCAATTTCTTCATCAGTCAAACCACTAGAAGCTTCAATTCTAATTTTTTGCTCTTTTCCTGTACCTTTTTCTTTTGCAGAAACCTGTAAGATTCCATTTGCGTCAATGTCAAAGGTTACTTCTATTTGAGGAATTCCTCTAGCTGCCGGTGGTAATCCATCTAAATGGAAACGACCTAAAGAACGATTATCTTTAGCCATAGGTCTTTCTCCTTGCAATACATTTAACTCCACAGAGGGTTGATTATCTGCTGCAGTAGAAAAAGTTTCAGATTTTTTAGTTGGTATAGTTGTATTTGATTCGATTAATTTAGTGAATACCCCTCCCATCGTTTCAATACCTAAGGATAATGGTGTTACATCTAGTAATAATACGTCTTTAACTTCACCCGTTAAAACACCCCCTTGAATAGCTGCACCAATGGCTACCACTTCATCTGGATTAACTCCTTTGGATGGTTTTTTACCAAAGAATTTTTCTACTTCTTCTTGAATTCTAGGGATACGTGTTGAACCACCCACTAAAATTACTTCGTCTATATCCGCATTCGAATAAGATGCGTTTTTCATCGCACGCTTACAAGGTTCTAACGTACGGCGAATTAAACTGTCTGCCAATTGTTCAAATTTAGCTCTTGTTAATGAACGAACTAAATGTTTAGGAATGCCATCTACTGGCATAATATAAGGTAAATTGATTTCTGTTGTTGCACTAGAACTCAATTCGATTTTTGCCTTTTCAGCAGCTTCTTTTAACCGTTGGAGTGCCATCGGATCTTTACGTAGATCTATATTTTCATCTGAAATGAATTCCTCAGCAAGCCAGTTGATAATGACTTGATCAAAATCATCTCCACCAAGGTGGGTATCACCATCTGTTGACTTCACTTCAAATACTCCATCTCCTAATTCTAAGATAGACACGTCAAAAGTACCTCCACCTAAATCAAAGACAGCTATTTTCATATCCTGTCCTTTTTTATCCACACCATATGCTAGTGCAGCTGCTGTAGGCTCGTTTATAATTCTTTTTACTTCAAGTCCAGCAATTTGACCTGCTTCTTTCGTAGCTTGACGTTCAGCATCATTAAAATAGGCTGGCACCGTGATAACCGCTTCTGTCACAGTTTGTCCTAAATAATCTTCAGCTGTTTGCTTCATTTTAGTCAAAATTTGTGCTGATATTTCTTGTGGAGTATAAAGTCGATCACCAATTCTTACTCGAGGTGTATCATTATTACCTTGTTCTACAGTATATGAAATGGTTTTTAACTCTGAACTAACTTCAGAGTACTTTTTACCCATAAATCTTTTTACTGACGATATAGTATTTTGTGGATTTGTAATCGCTTGACGTTTAGCGGGATCCCCTACTTTGCGTTCGCCATTATCCAAAAATGCAACGATTGAAGGTGTTGTTCTACGTCCTTCTGAATTTGCAATCACAACAGCCTCGCTACCTTCCATAACTGCCACACATGAGTTGGTGGTACCTAAATCAATTCCAATAATTTTTCCCATGATTAATTTTATTTAATTTCGCCCACATGCTACAAGGATAATGCCATAAAATCTTTGCACATCAATTTATGACATATTGTCACATAGTTTAAGAATATAGAATAGAAAGTATATTTCTCTTATTATATTTGTAATATTTTAAAATTATCATGGAAGAATCGAATGATTTCATTTGGGTTAAAGAGTCTGAACCACATCGCAGTAGGACTCGGGAAATAATTAAAAAACACCCTGAGGTAAAAAAATTAATTGGCAAGAATCCTAATACGATGTATTGGATTTTGACATGCGTATTTTTACAAATTGGAATTGCTTATTTTATTAAAGATTATTCTTGGTGGATCATCTTAGGTGCTGCTTGGTTTGTAGGAGCTTTTCCTGTGCATACGTTATTTGTTTGTATTCATGAATCGGCGCATAACTTAATTTATAAGAATAAATCCTGGAATGTATTTGCTGGAATTATTGCGAATCTTCCTTCTTTGGCGCCTACAGCCATTTCTTTTAAAAACTTCCATTTAAAACATCATGCTTTCCAAGGGGTGCATGAATTAGATGCTGATTTACCTGATTATTGGGAAGCTAAATTGATTAATAATTATTTTATTGGAAAAATGATTTGGTTACTATTATTTCCATTTTTTCAAGGTATTAGAACCATTAGATGCATTGAATTAGCTATTATTGATCGTTATGTCATTATGAACATTGTGGTCCAATTAATATTTGATGTAGCCATCGTCTACTTTTGGGGTTGGTCAGCATTAGCTTACCTAGGATTTAGCTTTTTGTTTTCTGTGGGACTTCATCCGCTAGGTGCCAGGTGGATACAAGAGCATTTTTTAGTTTTAGATAAAAAACAAGAGACTTTTAGTTATTATGGTGGTTTAAATTCAATTAATATGAATGTAGGTTTCCATAATGAGCATCATGATATGCCATCCATTCCATGGAATAATTTGCCAAAATTGAAGAATATTGCGCCTGAATTTTACGATAATCTACATTATCATACCTCATTTGTAAAATTATTTTTCACATTTATATTTAGTCAGGAAATTGGTCTTTACTCTCGAATTGCTAGAAAGGATCGAGGCAGAGTCTCTTTAATGGATCAATCAACACCTGATGTCGATTTAATAAAATAATTGCCTTGATAATTTCTTGGTTTACATCGCTTAAAATATTTAAATCTTTGTAAAATATCTAAAGCTTTTTGTTTAATAGATGTCAAACGAAACACATAAGTTGATCATTTATCAGATGATGTTTCATCTGTGGGGAAATACAACCACAAATCCTCAAAAGAATGGAGATTCAATTACGAATGGTACAACAAAATTTAATGATGTTTCTAACAAGGCTTTAAAAGTATTGCACGATAAAGGTTTTACGCATTTATATACTACTGGAATCATCGAACATGCTACGAAAGAAGATTATTCGAAATATGGTTGTTCTTTAGACCATCCCTCCATTGTGAAAGGATGTTGTGGATCGCCTTTTGCCATCAAAGATTATTATGATGTAAATCCATTTTTGGCCAATAAACCTGAAGATCGATTAATTGAATTTAATTCAATGGTTGAACGGATCCATGAAAATAAATTGAAAATTATACTGGATTTTGTGCCTAATCATTTAGCCAGAAATTATCAATCTAATATAAAACCTGAAGGAGTTAATGATTTTGGTGTTGATGACCGAAATGATGTTACGTTTTCTCCCCAAAATAATTTTTATTATTTACCTGGAACAGAATTTACTGTACCCTATCAGGCTGAAATTGATAAAAATACAGGGGTTTATGTTGAGATACCCGCGAAAGCAAGTGGAAATAATGTTTTTTCATCACAACCTACGATTCACGATTGGTTTGAAACCGTTAAATTAAATTATGGAATCGATTACCCTAATAATGGGCACATTCATTTTGATCCTATTCCAGACACTTGGCATAAAATGCTTGAGGTTTTAACTTATTGGACTAATTTTGGAGTGGATGGTTTTCGTTGCGATATGGCTGAAATGGTTCCTGTTGAATTTTGGGCCTTTGTCATTCCTAAAATAAAATCGATTAATCCATATTTGATTTTTATAGCTGAAATATATCAACCAAGTTTATATCCAGACTATATCCATAAGGGACATTTTGATTACTTGTACGATAAGGTAGGTTTGTACGATTCATTACGATGTTTAATGGAACAAAAACATGATGCTCATACAAGTGCTATCACTAAAGTTTGGCAACAAGAATCCGGTGAATTTTCTAATAAAATGTTGCGATTTTTAGAGAATCACGATGAAACAAGAATTAATTCTCCTGGTTTTGCTGGAGATAATATTTGGTCCACAATTCCAGCCATGTTGATTACTGCCACATTACATGGAGGGCCTTTTATGATCTATTTTGGTCAGGAATTTGGTGAAAAGGCGAATGAGATTGAAGGATTTAATGAGACAGATGATCGAACAACCATGTTTGATTTTTGGCGTGTTGATTCACATCAAAGGTGGTTGAACAATGGGGCGTTTAATCATGAATTATTGACAAGCCAAGAAAAAGAATTAGATTTATTTTATCAGCATTTATTTAAGTTTGTCAAAGAATCTAATGCTGTACAAATAGGCCAATTTTTCGACTTACAATACGTACAACGCGAAAGCTATCCTAGTAAATTTATTTACTCTTATTTGCGATATACAAACGAAGAAAAACTTTTGTTTGTTAATAACTTTCATTCAACGGAAACTTTTTATGTTGAAATTATAATCCCTGACTTAGCTTATGAATTAATGGGTCATTATCATGTAAATTGGGAGATTCAACATGTATTCACCCCTCCTACCGTAGTATATGACAAACACAAAAATTCTAATAATATTAGTTTAGAAATTACTCCTAATAGTTCAATAATTTTGAAAGCTATTTGATGAAACATGTACTATTAATAATATTGATTTTATTGATGGGGGTACCTGGTTATCATCTTGTGGCTCAAACATTTAAGGGTATATCTCCTGAGCTTAAGCTTGTAATAGAAAATAGTATTTCTTCAAAAAATCCGATGTTGATTGGTCAATATTTTAAAGGTGTTCCGTATTTATCTAATCGCTTATCAAAATCAAACCCTGAAAAAATGTATTATTCATTTAGCGATTTTGATTGTGTTACTTATGTAGAAAACGTTTTAGCTTTATATTATTCAGAAGGTGCGAATGCTAAGTTTATTGAAAATTTAATTAATATTCGTTATACAGATACGGTAAGCTATGAAAATAGAAATCATTATTTAACGAAAGGATTGCAAAAAATGGTCGCTTTAAATATGCTATCTCCTATTAACAATCCATTCAACTCGAAATTGATTCAAAAAAATGTAAATTATTTGTCTAAACATGTAAGTAGCCATCATATCAATATGGCTAGGATAATAAACATTGAAAAATCGATTAGTCAGAAAAATATATATTATTTTGATTCTACTAAAGATTTGAAAATTAACGACTTAATTCAAAATGGTGATGTGATTGCTTTTGTATCCTCACGTAATGACTTAGATTTTCAACATGTCGGATTCGTACATTTTAAAAATAATAAAAAGTATATTCTTCATGCATCTCAAGAAAAAAAAATAGTTTGTATTTCAGATGTAACCATCGATCAATACATATTGAAAAATAAAAAAATAACAGGATTTCAAATTTACAGGCCCAAAATATAAATGTCGAAATACAATTTTGATCAAGAAATAGATCGTAAGAATACGAATAGTTATAAGTGGGATAACCCATTGTATGAAGGTCTAGATATATTGCCCATGCCAGTCGCTGATATGGATTTTCGTATCGCTGATGAATTAACAAACACCATAAGCCACATCAATGATCATGGTGTGTTGGGATACTCATTGGTACCAGAAACATTAAAACGGGCATATCAGACTAAAATAAAAGAGTCCTATGATTGGGATACACAAATTGAATGGCAAGTTTGGATTCCAGGAATAGTACCTGGACTAACCTTGGCTTGTTCTACTTTTGTATCATCTGAACAAAGTATTTTAACTCCAATACCCGTCTATCATCCGTTCCATTTAGTTTCTAAGTGGGTAGATAGGGATCTTTTAACATTTAATATGGTTGAAAAAGATGGCAGATGGGTATATGATTTTATTGAATTTGAAAATCAATTAAAAAAAAATCCGGGAGTATTTTTATTTTGTAATCCACATAATCCAGGTGGAACTGTTTTTACTGAGGTAGAAATAGAACGCATTGTATTTTTATGTACAAAATATGATTGTATGATCCTTTCAGACGAAATTCATTCGGATTTACAATTACAAACAAGTCAAAAACATGTATGCATTGGCAAGTATATTTCAAACGAATTACCTGCAATTACATTTTTTGCGACCTCAAAAACGTATAATACTGCTGGAATGGGTGGCGCTGTGGCTATTATTCCTAATGCTAAAATCAGAGAGAAATACAATAAGCATATTCAAGGGGTTTTACCAATGCTATCTAGGCATAGTATTGAAATTATTCAAACTAGTTTAACTATGAATAATGAATGGTTGGAGAATTTGCTTATTTATTTAAGAAATAATCATGAATTACTTCTTTCATTCATTAAGCAAATTAAAAGTTTGAAAATGTTGCCATTGGAAGCTACGTATTTAGCTTGGATTCAATATGACAAAGAAATTCTATGTGATTTCCAACAAAGGTTATTTACTAATGGATTGCATGTTTTACGTGGGGATCAATTTTTAGGTAAAAATTTTATTCGGGTTAATATTGCTTGCACTAAAAAATCATTGGAAAAGGCTTTATTGATCATTAAGAAAACGATTGATGAGGCACATTAGATCTTTATTATTTATTGGGATATTATCTCTACTGGCATACCTGATTTATTATATCATTGGTAAAGATTTATCTGATACAAATAATGTTTCCTTTGACTTTAATGACGAGAAAATTGTTAATTCAGCTATCGATTCAATTTCCCATATTGAACATGCGATAGATACGTTGAGTAACATTCTACCTGTGTATACTACACAAGTTGAAGATTTTGAGGCTAAGGCAGATATAAATACGGATTTCATTCATTTTCAAATATTTAAAAGTCATCAATTGATCTTTGAAAAAAAACTGAAAAATTTTAAAATTAAAAACCTAATAAGTTCTGATTTGAATAATAATCAACGACCTGAATTTTGGATTTTTGGCGATGATAATGCTCATAAATTTCAAATATTTGGGTATGAATTCAACAAAAATTCTTTTAATTTAATAAAATTTCCTAATTTAAAGGGTAGACAAGAATTTGGTTATTCGGGAAAGGATTCATTGTATTTAGTGAAATCTGATATTGTCAGATCCTTTCAATTTAAAAATGATCAATATTCAGATTTAGTAAATGGTGTTAGAGTATGCTTTTATTCATTAGGTCCGGATAATAGCTTTGTATTAAAAAAAACCTTAGACTTTGAACATGAATAAAGAAAATTTACGCTCGCAACAATGGTTTGGTAAAACCGGTAAAGATGGCTTTATATATAGAGCCTGGATGAAAAATCAAGGTATTCCAGATGAATATTTTCAAGGTAAACCCGTCATTGGTATCTGTAATACATGGTCTGAACTAACTCCGTGTAACGCACATTTTAGAGAACTTGCTGAATTTGTAAAAAAAGGAGTTATTGAAGCTGGTGGATTTCCGGTAGAATTTCCTGTGATGTCATTAGGTGAAACTTTGATCAAGCCTACTGCTATGTTGTATCGAAATTTAGCCAGTATGGATGTTGAAGAATCTATTCGAGCAAATCCGATTGATGGGGTTGTACTGATGTGTGGATGCGACAAAACAACACCTTCTTTAGTTATGGGAGCCTGCAGTGTGGATTTACCTACTTTAGTCATTTCAGGAGGACCTATGATGAAGGGTAAATTTAAAGGTAAGGATATTGGTACCTCTGATGTTTGGCGTTTTGCAGAAGCATATAAATTAGGCGAGTTAACACAAAAAGAATTTGTGGAAGCTGAAGCTTGTATGACTAGAACTCCAGGGCATTGTGCGGTGATGGGTACTGCGTCGACTATGGCTACTATGGTGGAAGCTTTAGGTTTAAGTTTGCCACAAAATGCGGCTATACCAGCTGCTGATGTTCGTAGAAAAGTATTAGCTCAACATTCTGGTAGACGAATCGTTGAAATGGTCAATGAGGATCAGAAAATCTCAAAAGTGTTAACAAGAGCAGCTTTTGAAAATGCGATCAGAGTCAATGCCGCTACGGGTGGATCCACTAATTTTGTAATTCATTTATTAGCTATTGCAGGTCGAATTGGTGTCGAATTAGATTTAAATGATTTTGATAAGTTTTCTAGGCAAATCCCTTTATTAGCCAATATACAACCATCTGGAGAGCACTTTATGGAAGATTTATACTATGCTGGGGGCTTACCCGCATTAATGAATCAAATGAAAAAGTTTTTAAATACGGATGCCATTACGGTCAACGGAAAGACAGTAGATGAAAACATTGACAATACGCCTATTTATGACAGCAATATTATCTCAACTTTTGATGAACCATTTAAATTAGATTCAGGAATAGCTGTTGTAAGAGGGAATTTGGCACCTAATGGAGCCGTAGTGAAACCATCTGCAGCATCTTTATCATTATTTAAGCATAGAGGTAAAGCCGTTGTCTTTGAAAATATTGAAGATTATCATGCTCGAATTGATTTGCCTGATTTAGATATCGATGAAAATTCAGTGATGGTTTTGAAAAATGTAGGTCCTAAAGGTTATCCAGGTATGGCCGAAGTGGGTAACATGGGTATTCCTAAAAAATTGTTGGAAAAAGGAGTAAAAGACATGGTTCGAATTTCAGATGGACGGATGAGTGGCACGGGTTATGGAACTGTAATTTTGCATGTGAGTCCTGAATCCGCAGCGGGTGGACCTCTGAACTGGGTAGAGAATGGTGATTTTATTGAATTAGATTTAAATAATCGAAGTATTCATTGGGAAGTTAGCGACGAAGAATTGTCCCAAAGAAAAGCAGCTAATCCTATTGTCCCTGTAAAACAAATTAGAGGATATGTGGGCTTATTTATTGATCGCGTAGAACAGGCGCATGTGGGTGCCGATTTTGATTTTTTAAAAGGTGGTTCAGGTTCTAAAGTAACGAGAGACTCACATTAGAATGAAAAAAGTAATTGTCACAGGTGCAGGCCAAGGAATTGGATTAGAAGTAGTTATACAATTATGCAAGGAAGGATATTTTGTCATTTGGAATGAAATAGATCCTTCCGTTTTCAAAACTGCTGCACAGCAATTAGAAAAACATTTGTTAACAAACCAATTGGGAATTTTAGGTGATTCAAGTAGCGAATTATTTTTAAATGATTTAGCTGATACGATTAATAATACACCGGGAACCTTATATGGCTGCGTTTGCAATAGCGGAATTACAACTTTTGGTGGTTTTCTTGATTATCCGAGGGAATCCATGGATACATTGTTGAAAGTTAATGTTTCAGGTACCTTCTTTTTAATACAATTCATTGCCCAACGATTAAAAGAAAGTAATACCAAAGGAAGTATAGTTGTTACTACCTCAGTTACGGGTCATCAAGCTCATCCTGATTTAGTGGCTTATGGGATGACAAAAGGAGCCTTAATCCAACTTGTTAGAAATTTAGTTGTGGAATTATCTCCACTAGGCATTCGAATAAATGCCATTTCACCCGGTGCTACCCTTACAGAAAGAACAGCTTTAATAAGTGATTTTGAAAGTCAATGGACTAAAATCACTCCAATGGGTACAATAGCTGATGTTACTGATATTTCTAATTCGATATCTTTTATGCTATCAGATAAGTCAAGGCAAATTACGGGACAAACCTTAATTGTAGATGGAGGTTGGACTTCATACAGTCCTCCACCAGGTTCAGTATGATTAACTCCAATGATTCATTAAAAAATCAATCCAATTTTGATGGCAAATCTTAGTGATGTCATCATTGGAAAAACCTCTTTTTAACAATAAATCAGGAATTTTTTGTAAGTCAGCTATGGTTTTAATATCAATGGGTGATTGTTCAGTTCCATATCCACCATCTAAATCGGTACCAATGCCTACATGATTTGTATTGCCAGCAAGGCTGCAAATATGTACGAGATGATCTATCATTACGTTCAAATCTACTTTCATGCTGATTGGATCCGATACACCTCTAATCCAATTGGGTACCATCATCCAAGTATCTAAAGGTAAACCGATCACAGCTCCACGTCGAATAATCTCTTTAAATTGTTCATCCGTGAATTGACGATTATGATTTACAAGTGATCTACAATTTTGATGACTTGCCCAAACAGATCCATTGAAAATGTCCATGGCTTCCCAAAAACTATCATCACATAAATGTGTGGCATCTAAGATAATCCCCAAAGATTCCATTTTTACTAACAAATCTTTTCCGTTAGGTCCTAAGCCGCCTGTTGCATTGGTTCCTTGTGCGTATCTACCAGGTCCATAATGAGCGGGTCCTAAAGCTCTTAATCCATAATTATAAGCTATATCTAAGTATTCAACGGATACTATAGAATCAGCACCCTCTAAACTCAAGATATAACCTATCGTTTTTTTATCATCGAATGACCCATTCCAATACTGTAAATGGCTTTCTAGTTCATTTGCATTTCTGATGGGAGATAATTCCCCTAATGATTCTAAAGCTTTATAATAAGCCAATTGGCCTTGCGTTTGTGCCCAAGCCTGCTCAGGAGAATTCCAACCTGGTAAATTAGATGACTTTGTCACGTATCTTGCTATCTGTGTAGCTACCACAATGCCAATATTGCCTTTTCTTAACTCTTCTAATGACACTGTTGCTTTACCTCGATCTAATTTATCAGTCATGCCTTCCTCTCTAGAATTGATTTCAGTAATGGAAGAACGTAAATCCCGATTCCATTCTAATGCATTCATGCTTAAGTCTAAATGAGCGTCAAAGAGTAGCATATTAAATATTGATTTTACGATTACGTGCCTTGACTAACCACTCTCCTACTAAATGATCATGTTCTATGACCTGCAAATTTTGGTGAAGCGCTACTGTTGGACAAATGTGATATGGGTACATGCGAATGATTTGACCAATTTCTATATTCGAATGATCTTGAACTTCAATAATTCCATGTTCTTCACTTTGACTTTTAAGCGTCCAATGGGGAAAATCTATGAACCGAACTCGATTGTCAATTGGATTTTCTGCTGCCACAGATTTATGGCCCAAATCAATGCATATGGTAGAATTTGTTGGTTTAGAAATGACTCTTGCAATTATTTGAACAGCCATTTTTAAGGTATTTTCAGGAAATAAATTATGATAACCTACATCAAAAAAAACGAAGGTTCCAGGACTACAAACAAAGCGATTATTTGTACGATGAACTAAAAAGCTAGGTGTTCCACCGACCACTAATTCGTATGTTGACATATCTATTTTATCAATTAATACATAAAAATCAATAAAATCTTGTTCGACATGTTCAATGCGCGTTTGTAAATTAACATCGCGAATATGTCCATCATAAGCATGTAATCCTTTAATGACAAGATTACTTAAATGATTAGAAATTTCATCAATCAATTTTAACGCTTCTTTTGGAACGATTCCAGTCCGATTCATGCCAACATTAATATCAATAAAAACAGGAATGTTCACATGATGTTTGATGGCTAAATCATTAATATTTTTAGCTGCATTATAATCATCGATGAGACATGAAAATTGGCTATTCTGATATTGAAGTCCTAATGCTATAAATCTTGAAAGAGTTGTTCCGGTAGGTTGAATCGATAATAATATATCTTTAGCATTTGAAATAGCGAGTAACTCTGCTTCAGCAATCGTGGCGCATTTGAATTTATATATCCCTGCTTTTAACAAAAAATCATTAACCTCTTGGGTCTTATGAGTCTTTATATGGGGTCTTAATCGATCTACATTTCCTCCAACCATATCAATAACAAGATTAATATTGGATTCCACTATTTCAGGAAAAACAATTAAACCAGGGCTTTCAATATGACTATAATCCATAAGAGATTAAATTAAAGACCGATCTAAATGTACATAACCACCATCTACATGTATTAATTGGCCAGTGGTATGACTCGATTTGCTAGATAATAGAAAAGCAACCATTGCACCTAACTCTTCTTTGGTTGTCATACGTTTACCTAATGGAATCCTATTTTCTATTTCACTTAACGTTTCACTAGGATTAGGTAATGTTTGTATCCATTTGTCATACATAGGAGTATAACACTCAGCTACAATAACTGCATTGACACGAATGCCATGTGGTAGCAATTCAACAGCCCATTCGCGAGTTAAAGCATTTCTGCCTCCATTGGAGGCCGCATATGCGGATGTACCGCCTTGGCCAGTTTCTGCAACTTTAGAACCGATGTTGACAATGGAACCTTTTGTTTTAATTAAATATGGTAGGCAAGCCTGAGCTAATAAATAATAATGAATTAAATTGGAATGCAATGATTGTATGAATTTTTCATAGGTACCATTGGCTAAGCCCACCCCATCATTTATACCGGCATTATTAACTAATCCATCAATTCTTCCAAATTTAGTATAAATCTCCTCGATAACTTTTTTGCATTGATTGGGATCGCTTAATTCGGCAACAAATGAAAAAGCTTGACCACCTATAGCTTGAATTTTTTCAATACATTTAAGATTGTCAACTTCGTTTCTACCTACAATAGCTACCATGGCACTTTCAAGAGCTAAACTTTCGCTTATTCCTTCCCCTATGCCTTTTGCACCTCCAGTGACAATAATCACTTTTTCTTTTAATCCTAAATTCATTATAATTCTATTTTATAAAATTGAAGACAATTATTTACGGTGATTTTTTTAATTTCATCTGCAGACAATTTAGATATGGATTTTTTAAATGTAGTAACCCAACTAGACAATTCATCTGCTACTAAAACTACCGGATAATCGGTTCCAAACATTAGTCGATCAGGCCCAAATACCTCTAGAGATATTTCAATGACATCCAAAATGTCTTTTTCATTCCATTTAAACCATTCGGCTTCTGTAATTAATCCGGAAATTTTAGCGGATACGTTTTCTAATTCCTTGAACTTTACAATATTCTTTTTCCATTCAGCAATATCCCCTGTTTTAATAGGTGGCTTAGCCAAATGATCTAACACAATCCTTTGATTTGAATTTTTCTTGCAAAAATCTATGCCTGAGTTTAATTGGTTCGGATAAATAAGTAAATCATATGCAAAATCAAAGGTTTCCAATAATTGAATTCCCTTAGAAAAGTCGGGTCTTGATAAAAAATTAGGATCGGTTTCAGATTGAACTACATGACGAAAACCAACAATCTGTTCAAATTGTGAAAAATAAGTTAATCGACTTTCAATATCTTTAGCTTGTAAATCGACCCAACCCACTACCCCTTTTATGAAATCAGATTGTTCGGCTAATGAAATTAGAAAAAATGTTTCTTCTTCAGATGAATCGGCTTGCACAGCAATGCAACCACTAATTTCGTTGTTGGCAAATAACTCAACGGAATCACCGGGATAAAAATTTTTGCGAATTCTTCCCATATCTTCGGTAATCCAAACATCTCTGTTTGCATTATAATTCCAAAAATGTTGATGTGAATCAATCATCAAGAATAAGCAACTAAATTTTGTTTTTGTTCACCTAGTCCATCCATTCCTAATGCAACACAATCGCCAGGTTGCAGAAAAACGGGTGGCTTTAAACCAAGTCCAACACCATGTGGAGTACCTGTGCTTATGACATCACCTGGTAGCAAAGTCATAAATTGTGAAATATATGAAACTACTTGGGGTACATTAAATATCAACTGATTGGTATTACTGACTTGAAATCTCTTGCCATTAACATCAAGCCACATATTCAAATCATGTACATCTTTAATTTCATCTTTGGTAGCCAAGAATGGTCCTAAGGGAGCAAATGTATCACAACCTTTACCTTTTGACCAATTCCCTCCTCTTTCTAATTGAAACTCTCTTTCTGAATAATCATTATGCAAACAATATCCTGCAACATAATCATAAGCATCTTTTTCAGATACATATTGAGCTTTTTTACCAATCACTATGGCTAATTCAACCTCCCAATCTGTCTTATTAGAATTTTTAGGTATTACAACGTCATCAAATGGCCCATTTAATGCAGTTGTACTTTTAAAAAATAAAATAGGTTCTTTTGGTATTTCTGCGCCGGTCTCCTTTGCGTGATCTATATAATTTAAACCAACACATATAATTTTTGATGGTCGAGCCACGCAAGATCCAATCCTTACAGGATTATGTATTTCTTTTAAATCATTATTTGATACAATATTCTCTAAACTTCGGATGCCATCATTTTCAAAAAATGATTCATTAAAGTCATGTATATAATCTGAAACATCAAAGTACTTATCATTGATTAATACTGCGGGCTTTTCATTATTAAGCTTTCCTATTCTAACTAATTTCATTTTTTTTATTTTAGGTCTTTTAAAACGTCCCACATAACTTCAGCTAAGAAAACATTTCCAGCTTCATTTAAGTGTACTCTATCTGATGTTAATATGCCCAAAGCTTTATTCTCGGCATTAAATTTTGTTTCATAATCTAAAAATGCTCTCCGCAAATCAATCAATTTACAATGTTCATCTAATGCTATTTTTCTTATAACCGTAGAAAAATAATTCAGATCCCCATCGTTCTCATTGGTAGCATCATACTTTTCACCAATCAAAGTAGGAGTACAAATAACTACTTGACTACCAGATCGTTGAATCCTTTGTATTAAAGCATGATAAAACTTTTCAAATTTATCATAATCGGTTCCTGTTCTAGAGGATGTCTTATGCCATACATCATTGATTCCAATATAGATTACAACAATATTAGGTTTCTTAGCAATCACATCTTCTTCATGACGCAAGTATAAATCATAAATTTTGTTGCCTCCAATTCCAGCTCCGATCAATTCATATTTTCCTGATAGTCCTTTCGAAGAAAGCATTTCAGCCATTTTAGATATATAGCCGGTTTTTCCGATACCTGCTTGCGTAATAGAATCACCAAAAAATAAAATTTTAATCGGATTATCAGCTTTGAATGAAAACAAAGTTGACACGAACAGTAAGGAAAAAATTAGTTTTGTTTTCATAATATTTAATTATTTAAGTGTAAAAATCCACCATCCAAAGGATAGTCGCAACCTGTAGCAAAAGATGCCTCGTCTGAGCATAAATACAATGCCAAATGAGCTATCTCGATTGGTTTAGCCATCCTTCCAATGGGTTGAGATGCTGATAGCTTTTTAAACATCTCATCTTGATTATTTGGATAATTCTTCGCAATAAATCCATCCACAAAAGGCGTATGAACTCTTGCAGGAGAAATACAATTGCATCTAATCCCTTTTGAAATATAATCTTTGGCGATGGACTGGGTCATGGATTTAATAGCTCCTTTAGTCATCGAATATCCAAATCGGTCAGGAATCCCAACAGATGAAGCTACAGATGCCATATTTAATATAACGCCGGACTGATGAGAAACCATGTTCGGAATAACAGCTTTGATACAATTGAATGCACCTTTTACATTGACATCAAAGATTTTCTGAAAGTCCTCTGAACTTGTATTTTCTACGTTTCCAATTTGGGCTATCCCTGCATTATTAATTAAAATATCAATTTTTTCTAATGAATTTATTTCATCTAAAACTAAAGTTTCATTGGTAATATCCACCGGATGAAAATTGGAACTTATATTGAATTGTTTTACTTCGGATATAGTTTCATCACTTAATGGACTTTGTAGATCAAAAATATGAACTTCAGCACCTTGTTGTGCAAATAATATCGAAATAGCTCTTCCGATACCAGAACTGCCTCCTGTGATAATAACCACTTTATTTTTTAATGAAAAAATCATACCATTATATTATAATTTAACGCCTCTTCTCCAAAACATAAAATCATCCTGACCTAAGTCCATTGCTTTAGTATTAATTTCCCCTGAGGCTAATTTAATGATGTAATTTAAAACCTCTTCTCCTATTTCTTCTACGGATTTATCACCCGAAATGATGGGTCCACAATCTATATCAATTATTTCAGGCAACTTTTCTGCCAACCTTGTATTGGTTGATAATTTGACCATTGGGCAAATAGGATTACCTGTCGGAGTTCCTAAACCTGTAGTAAATAATTGAATAGTAGCACCAGCACCAGCCATACCTGTAGTTGCTAAAACATCATTTCCAGGAGTACAAACTAAATTTAAACCACTTTTTGTTACATACTTTCCATAACCAAGAGAATCTACAATAGGTGAAGATCCAGCTTTTTTTGCAGCGCCAGCAGACTTTATGGCATCTGTAATTAATCCATCTTTAATATTACCAGGGGATGGATTCATATCAAAACCAGCACCTACTGCTGCAGCTCTTTTCGCATATTCACGCATCATTAGACCAAAATCATCTGCTACTTGACTATTTATCGATCTATTTTGAAGTTCTTGTTCCACTCCACAAAGTTCAGGGAATTCCGCAATCATAACAGTTCCTCCCAACGATACAATTAAATCAGCGGTATGTCCAATGGCAGGATTAGCAGAAATACCCGAAAACCCATCTGAGCCACCACATTTTACTCCTACACGAAGTTTTGATAATGACGCAGGTGCTCTTTGGCATTTATTTATTTCGATTAATCCTTCAAACGTTTTATGAATTACCTCACTTAACATTTGTTCTACCCCACTTCCTTCATCTTGTTGCTGTTCGAAAATGTATAATGGCTTAGAAAAATTAGGATCCTTTTCGTTTAATTTTTGTTGGAATAAGCTAATTTGAGAATTTTGACAACCTAAACTTAATATGGTTATCCCTCCTACATTGGGGTTCTTGCAATAACCTGCCAACAAAGAACATAAATTATCCGATTCTTCTTTATTTTCCCCGCAACCACTTTCATGAGTTAAAAATTTTATTCCATCTATATTTTTAAACAAATCACTTTTGTGGACTAATGTCGTTTTCTTAGACTTGTCAAAATCAGGTAGTTTTAATTCTTCCCCATTTTGAATTTGGTTTTTCAATATAACTACCTGCTCTGTAAAAGGGTCATTTTTTTGAAAACCTAATCCATTGATAAATGCATTTTTCAACAATTCAATATTTCTGTTTTCACAAAAAACCAATGGTATCACCAGCCAAAAGTTTTGAGTACCTACTTGGCCATCAGCTCTATGAAAACCATTAAATGTCAATTGCTTCCATTTATCTACATTGGGTGGAGACCAATGATAATCTTTGATTTTACCTTTAAACTCTTGAGAAGCATGATGCAAATTAAATGTATGAACTAAACCTCCTTTAGGTATTGCCTGTTTGGCTATGCCAACCAAAACACCATACATGATAGCTTCTCCATTCATTGGAATGGCCTCAGTAGTAAATTTATGTTTGGCATCAATATCATCTTGTAAAATAATACAGTTACCATTGTGAATAATTTCAGTTCCTTTTTTCAAATTCTGTAACGCTACTAACAAATTGTCATCGTCATTAATTTGCAAAAAAGTCTTTCTTTTCGTAATCATCATTTATAATTTAAAAATATTCTCGGCCAAAACCCACTTTACATTATCAGGAGATCCTGGAATGTTTTTCTGATAAGTAGACATAAGTTTTTCCCAAGCTATGACTTGAGAATTATTACGATCTAATTCATTTTTATGTTCAAAACTGAAATCATCATTCGCCTTAATTTCCATAACCATGCGGTCATGAAACCTATATATTTCCATAGATATAATGCCAGCATCCAAAATACTGTTTTTGATGGCTAATGGTATATCTTTATGGTAATCTATGTACTCAGAAATCAATTTTTCATCATTTACCAAATCTAAAATTAAAATATATTTTTTCATTATATTTTTTTGATAGGCAACTTATATCCATTGTACGAATAATATACAATGAATATAAAACATAGCAAAGGGATTATAAGAGCTACAGGCGTACTAACTTTAAATAATGCCGCTGTGATTGGTGGAATAATTGCCCCCCCTACGATTGACATAATAATTAAAGAAGAAGCTAATTTAGAACCTTCTCCTAAGTCTTTACATGCTAGTGCAAATATAGTTGGAAACATAATTGATTGAAAGAAATAAACCATCATTAATGCCACTAATGCATAAACTCCGCCTCCAAAAATTGATATTAGAATCGATATGACAGCTCCGATTGAGTAAATTCCAAGTATTTTATTGGAATCATTTTTACTCATAAAATAGGTGCCAATGAATCGACCAAACATAAAAAGTACAAAGGCAAAAGATGCATGAAAACTAGCAATTTGAGTGGGTGACATCGAACTAGTGGTTTGATATATTTTTTGTACAATCCATAAATTTGTATCACTGGCTAAATCAATTTTCAAATCGACAAAATTACCCCATAATGATACTTGTGCCCCCACATTACAAAATTGAGCAATAATCCCCAACGATAAATGTCTATTTTTCAACAAACTTGAAATTGATATTTTTGTTTGACTGACTACTTTATTAGCTGTTTCTGATACTTCAGGCATTTTAGTAATGGCAAATAATACGGCTACTATTGCTACAACTACGCCTATGATTAAATATGGCAACTGAACTGAATTGGCTTGCGATATGCGAATGGCTTCTGCCTCGGCTACCGGAAGACTATTTAATAATTCTCGGCTATATTCCTTATCAGAAAATATAAAAAAACCTCCTATGACAGGCCCTAAAATAATGCTAATTCCATTAAAGGATTGTGCAAAATTTAATCTAAAATCTCCTGATTTAGGATCACCTAGCACGGTAACATATAAATTTGCTGCAGTTTCTAAAAATGCGATTCCGCTGGCGATTAGAAATAAGGCTGCTAAAAAGAAAGAGTATAATCTAACTTCTGAAGCAGGATAAAACAAAAATGCGCCTGCAGCGTATAATACTAGTCCAATAAGTATCCCCATTTTGTATCCTAACTTTTTCATTACATATCCAGCCGGAAGTGCCATGATAAAATATCCTAAATAGAATGCAGTTTCTACGATATTGGCTTGCCAGCGTTGCAAATCAAGTGCAGTTTGAAATTGCTTAACTAAAGTACCATTTAAACTATTGGCCAAACCCCAAAGAAAGAATAAACTAGTAACTAAACTAAATGGAATCAGGTAGTTTACTTTTGTTGATTGAGATTCAATTATATTTTCATTTTCATAGGTAGGTAATGCCATTAGATTATTTTTTTATTTAAAAGGATAAAACACTTTCAATATACCTTCTTTTTTTTAATTTTAAATTTGTACAGGGTTAATTTTATCCAATATATTTTAAAAACATCCTTATTGAATCCAATTCTTATTTTATCCAAATGAAAAAAATAATTTTTATTTCTTCATTATTGAATTGGGTAGCTTTTGCTCAAAATATACCTGTAATTAATCCAATACCGAGTAAAAAACAAGTGGATTGGCAGGCATTGGAATATTATGGATTTATTCATTTTAACATGAATACTTTCACTAATTTGGAATGGGGTGAAGGACAAGAAAATCCTATCAATTTTAATCCAACGGATTTAGATTGCAATCAATGGGCTAGTATTGCCAAAAATGCAGGTATGAAAGGCTTAATTTTAACTGTTAAACATCATGACGGTTTTGCTTTATACCCTTCAAAATTCACAAAACACACCGTAGCAAAATCAAACTGGAAGAATGGCAAAGGGGATGTTGTTAAAGAATTATCCGAAGCGTGTAAGAAATATAGCCTAAAACTGGGGATTTATCTATCTCCTTGGGACCGAAATCATCCAGATTATGGAACCGAAAAATATAATTTAATATATGCAGAAATGCAGAAAGAATTATTGTCCAATTATGGCCCCATTTTTGAGTTTTGGTATGATGGTGCAAATGGTGAAGGTCCAAATGGAAAAAAACAAATTTATAATTGGCCTTTATTTAATAATACGGTATTAAAATATCAGCCTAATGCTGTTCAATTTTCAGATTCAGGCCCTAATATTCGTTGGGTTGGGAATGAGCGTGGCTTTGCTTATGACAAAACATGGAGTCCGATTAACCGAGATGAGATTTATCCAGGGTTTCTAAAATTTGATCTTTACCGCAATGGGCAGGAAAATGGTACTCACTGGGTTTCTCCTGAAGTGGATGTTTCAATAAGACCGGGGTGGTATTACCATGCTGACCAAGACTCGAAAGTCAAAACACCAGATTCATTAATGAAAATTTATGTGGCTTCTGTGGGTAGAAATTCTAATTTATTACTTAATATACCTGTTGACAAAAGAGGTCTTATTCATCCTAATGACTCTATATCCATGATTGGTTTTAAACAATTAAGAGATAAGGGACTTGTCAACTTATTAATTAAAAACGATCAAATAAGTACATCATCGAATCATAGTGGCAAATCTATTTCAGAATTAATTGACAAAAACACAAAAACGTTTTGGGCGGCTAATAAGTCTGACCAATCACCTTTAATCAATATCAGTTTGCAGACACCAAAATTAATTAATGCCATAATGATACAAGAACCTATATTTATGGGCCAAAGAATAATTCAATTTAAAGTGAAGTTGACCGAAGAAAATGGGGCAAAAGAAGAAATAATTTGTCAGACGATTGGTAATAAACGTATCGTAACGTTTAAGCAGAGAAAAATAAAAAATATTGAAATTGAATTTTTGAAATCCAGAGGACAAGTTCTTATTTCCAATGTAGAAGTGTTAAACCTTATTTCAGTACGTAACGAACCGCTTTACCAGTAAATGTATATCCAGTTGTTGTACTTGTGCTGAAAACTTGATATTTAACATCAATTAATGCGCCTGCACCCAATGCTAATGCAGATTCAATCATTTTATTGAGTAGATTTTGTTTTTCAGTTTGATGATTACCTCGATAAAGCATTTTACCATTTTGAGTCTGCTTATCCTCAAGTGGAATTTCTTGTGTAATACTTAAAGGCTCAATAATTTCAAATTTTTGTTTTGGAGTTTCATTGAAATAAACAACATCTATTTCATATTTGCGAGGTATTTCAAAACCTAAGCCATCGTGTCTTTCCGTTGAACCATCTTTGAAATTTGGACTATAATAAGTACTTTGCTTTAATTGATTCTTACATGATGAAGCAATGCCAATCATTAACAATACAGCAATAAAATTTAAAAAATTAAATGGTTTCAGAATCATAAATAATTACTTTTTCCCAAAGATGTGCACAATTTTTAATGAATTCTAAATGTTCTGGAGCTACTTGATAAAAATCATGTCCAGCCTCATCATTAAAGGTGGTTAATAAACAATAATTATAAGATCGATCTATAACAGGACGATCTGTATTCGCAGGTGCGCCTACGTTAAAATGTACAATTGTTTTTATCTTAGCTAATAAACTGACTTCTTTTTCGAAAAAGCTTATTTCCTCCTTGTTTAAGGAATTTTTCAACCAAAAATTTACTACGTGAACAAACATATTTAAATTAATTTTTCTTGTTTACAACGATTAACTAAATTGATTTTCAATTCATTAGATCCAGAAGCTAATGGCCTTCTTACTTGAGATTCCATTAAACCCAAATGTTCTAATATTAATTTAACTCCTACAGGATTACCTTCTTCATATAAATACGAATCTATAGCTAAAAAATGACCTAATATTTTTTGAGCTGAAACAAAATCTCCTTTTAAAGCATGATGAATCATTTCAGAGAATATATTGGGTAGTGCATTAGCTATGACCGACATAACCCCTACTCCACCAATCGAAATGATGGGAACGGCTTGAACATCGTCTCCCGATATTAATAAAAAATCATTAGGCTTATGAAAAGCAATTTCAATACACTGTTCGATAATGCAAGAAGCTTCTTTAATCCCTATAATATTCGAATGTTCTGCTAAGGCTAATACTGTTTCGGGAGATACATTGATTCCAGTTCTACCAGGAATATTATATAAAATTACCGGAACAGGACAAGCATCAGCTATCGCATAAAAATGTTCTTTTATTCCTCTAGAACTAGGTTTGTTATAATAAGGAGCCACTGACAGAATAGCATCAATGCCATCAAAAGTGGTGTTTTTGATTTGTGTTAGTAAAGATTCTGTGTCATTTCCACCGATTCCATAAACGATTGGCAACTGATATGCATTGGATTCTTTTATGGTCTCAATTATTTTTTTCTTCTCATCAGATGTGGTAGTTGCAGATTCACCAGTAGTTCCTTGAACGACTAAATAATCTACTCCACCTTGACTAACATGGTTAATTAAAGTACTGAGAGCTTTCCAATCAATACTTCTATCTTGAAACATAGGCGTCACCAACGCTGGAGCCACTCCATGAAATTTAGGTAATTTAGTCACTTGCATATGATTATAGAAGGTTTAAAAACTCTTCTTCCGTTATAATTTTAATAGCTAATTGATTTGCCTTTTCTAATTTTGATGGTCCCATATTATCACCAGCAATTAAAAAATCTAATTTTGATGAAATACTTGAAACAACTTTTCCTCCATTCAAAATAATCTTATCCCTTAAACCATCTCGATCAAAATTCTGAAAAACACCTGAAATTACGAAACTTTTACCTTCTAAACTTGTACTTTCTTGCGCTAGTTCTAAAATATCTTCACTCAACTGTACATTAGATTGTTCTAAACGGTTAATTAAATCAATATTATTAGGTTGGTTAAAAAATGCGTTGATACTTAATGCTATTCTGTCTCCTATTTCAGGCACGGCTATTAATTCTTCATAACTAGCGTCTCGCAAATTATTTATTGACTTAAATTCTATCACTAATTTTTCTGCAATAGTTGCTCCAACATGCCTAATTCCAAGGCCAAATAAAACTTTTCTAAAGGGAACCGTTTTGGATTTTTCAATTGAGCCTAAAATATTTTGAATCGATTTAGATTGGAAACCATCTAATCCTAAAAAATCAAAGGATGTTAGTTTATATAAATCTCCGACATCTTTAATAATTGATTTTTCATATAATAAATCGATGGTTTCAACACCAATATTTTCTATATTTAATGCTTTGCGCTGAATAAAATGTTCAATTTTACCTTTGATTTGGGTAGGACAAAATGAATCATTCATGCAATAATGATTAGCTTCACCTTCTACCCTAACTAGTTCACTATGGCAATCAGGACAGTTTGTTGGGAATATAAAAATAGGCTTTTTTGGATTTCTAAAGGACATATCCACACCTGTTATCTTGGGTATGATTTCACCTCCCTTTTCTACAAAAATGGTATCACCTTCATGTAAATCTAAACGAGTCATTTCATTCGCATTGTGAATGGAAGCTCGTTTTATCATGGTTCCGGCTAAATAAACAGGCGCTAAATTAGCCACAGGAGTAATGTTCCCAGTACGTCCTACTTGATAGCTGATGCTTAATAACTCAGTTTTAGCTACTTCAGACGGGTATTTAAATGATATGGCCCACCTTGGTGATTTGGCGGTAAAACCAAGTCTTTCTTGTTGGCCATAATCATTAATTTTAATAACAATTCCATCCGTATTCAGGGGCAAATCGTTTCGTTTTGTTGCCCATTTTTCAATATAGGCTAAAACAGAATCGATATTAGAACATTTCTCCCATGTTTGGCTTACTGGAAAACCTAAATCAAAAAGCTTGGTTAAACTTTCTTCATGTGTTTGAAATGGATTGTCAAATCCTAAATATGCATATATATAGCAATCCAAATTTCGCTGGGCAACAATGGATGAATCTTGCATTTTGAAGGTACCTGATGCTGAATTTCTTGGATTTGCTAACAATTGCTCACCTGTTAATGACCGCTCGCGATTAATTTGTTCAAAAATATGATTAGGCATAAAACCTTCTCCCCTTAATTCAAATTCCGAGGGAAGATTCTGGTCTTGAATCGTTTGAGGAATCGATTTGATCGTTTTAACATTATTCGTAATATCATCACCCCTAATTCCATCTCCACGGGTAACTCCTTTGATTAATTTTCCATTTTGGTACCAAAATGAGAGTGCCACTCCATCAAATTTTAATTCACAGATATATTCATACTTCTCGTCGCCTAATGCTTTTTTTATCCGAGCATCAAATTCCTTTAAGTCATTTTCATTGTATGTATTTCCTAATGATAACATAGGAAAACGATGAGTTACACTTTTAAATTGTTTAGTGATGGTACCTCCTACTTTTTGTGTCGGGCTATCCGATAATGCAAAAAGTGGATTTTCATTTTCCAATTTTTGCAATTCATGTAAAAGTTGATCAAAGGCCAAATCAGATATGAGGCTTTCGTTATTTTGATAGTAAGCTTCATTATACTTATTAATTAGATTAATAAGCTCATCCATACGTTTTCTAATATCCATATTAAAAAATTATTTCATAAAGTTAATTGGAATACCGTTAGAAATATACCTTAGCAAATTATTTTCATACCTTTGTAATATGGAAAATCTGATCATAGCGCCTTCTGTATTATCTGCTGATTTTGCAAATTTAGGTTCTGAAATACAAATGTTAAATGAATCTGATGCAAAATGGATTCACATTGATATTATGGATGGAATGTTTGTACCCAACATATCGTTTGGATTTCCTGTGTTAGAAGCGATAAATAAAATATCAACCAAGTTTTTAGATGTTCATTTAATGATCGAAAAACCTGAAAGGTATTTAACCCAATTTAAACATGCGGGAGCAAATTTAATTACGGTTCATTTTGAAGCCTGCACTCACATTCATCGTACCATTCAAGAAATTAAATCATTAGGCTGTCAAGTTGGCGTAGCTATTAATCCCGGGACGCCCATGACGGTTTTAAATGAGATTATTCAATTAGTTGATTTAGTATTAATTATGTCAGTTAATCCGGGATTTGGTGGTCAAACATTTATACCTAATAGCATTCAGAAGACGAAGGATGTCAAAGCATTAGCTAATAAATGTGGAAATATGAATTTGAAAATAGAAATTGACGGTGGTGTGTCTATTACAAACGCTAAAGATTTAATTGCTGCTGGAGCAAATGTATTAGTAGCCGGTAATTTTGTTTTTAATTCGAAAACCCCAAAATTGACTATTTCTGATTTGTTGAAACTTGGTGAATAAGGGATAGATGAAATTTTCAAAAATAATACTCTTATTATTTTTTTGCTTGTTCTTAGAATTTCAAAGTTCTGCTCAAAAAATACAATGGGCTTCTAAAATAATTTCAGTGTCAAGTGAGTATTCAGATCCCTTATTGGGCAATGAATATAAGGCAATTCATGCCCTTGGAAGGCCTAGTAAATTTCCTAAGTTTACAAATAGTCCTAGTTCATGGCAATCATTAACTCCAGATAACCCCTCGGGTGAATACATTATCGTTAGTTTTGATACGATTCAAAATGTCAAACAAGTAGCTATTTTTGAGAATTTCGGTGCGGGTAGTATAGTGAAAATTGACGCTTTAGATGAGAATAACAAAATCTATACGCTAAAGGAATTAGCGAATGGTTATGCAAAAAGTAATGGACAAATCACTTATGTTAATTTGGCTAAACTAACATCATTTAAAGTTAGAGCTATAAAAATAGCTCTCAATTCGAATAGAGTTAATGGGTTTTCTCAAATTGACGCGATAGCCATATCGGAATCTGACATTCCTATTGAAGAAAGCATAAAATTACAGGATGAGCCTAATGCTACTTATTTCAAAGAAAATATGGGGTCTGCCATAAATTCTGTTCACAATGAAATTTGCCCTGTAGTTAGCCCAGATGGTAAAAAATTATATTTTACTCGTTGGAAACATCCTGACAACCTTGGCAAAGATAAAAATCAAGATATTTGGTTTTCAAAATTGAAAGATGATAAATCTTGGAGTAAAGCTGAGTTATTTAGTCGACCTATCAACAACGAAGAAAATAATGCTGTTTGTGGTATTTCATTAAATGGCAAAACGATCTTATTGAACAATGTTTATGGGAAAGATGGGAAAATGGAAAAGGGAGTTTCGGTTTCTTATTTACTAAGAACAGGTGATTTTAGCTTTCCAAAACCACTGCAGATTCTTAATTTCAAAAATAAATCAGAGTTCTCTGAATATACACTTGCGCCCAATGGGAAAGTACTACTAATGACAACCGAAATGAAAGATTCGTATGGTGGTAAGGATATTTATGTTTCTTTTCTTCGCACGGATGATAAATGGTCTGAACCCAAAAATATAGGGAATAAAGTAAATACAGGAGAGTCAGAAAGCACACCTTTTATTGCCCCTGATGGTGTTACGATGTATTTTTCTTCTAGTGGGCATGTTGGCTATGGGAGTAATGACATATTTCTTAGTAGACGATTGGATGATAGTTGGGTGAATTGGTCCACCCCTGAGAACCTTGGTCCTATAATAAATACTCCACAATGGGATGGTTACTTTTCAGTCGCAGCACAAGGCGATTATGCCTATTTTAGTTCTGTTGAAAATTCAATTGGCGCCGAAGATATATACCGAATAAAAATACCTCCTAAAATAAAACCTTTGACTTTAATTCAGTTTTCGGGAAATATATATAACGATGAAACAAAAGAAATTATTGAAGGTAAAATACTTGTGAAATCTCTTTCAACAAAAGATTCTTTGTATTTAGAGTTTGATCCATATAATGGTGATTTTGAGTTTATGTGGCCTACTAAATTTCCATTTACGGTGGAAGTGAAATCTAAAGGATTTATTTCAAAAGTAGAACGTTTTAATTTTACCAAGGAGGCTTCCTACAAATCCATAAATAAAAATTTTAATCTATTACCTTTGCGGTTAGATAAGCAATATAATTTGCCTATCATAAATTTTGAACAAAGTAAATTCGAACTTTTACCAGATAGCTTTGATGAATTAAATAATATAGTCAATATTTTAAAGGAAAATGTTGATTATGGAATTTTATTGGAAGGTCATACAGACAATCAAGGGGATTGGAATGAAAACTTAAAGTTGTCATTAAACCGAGTGGAGAGTGTACGAGATTATTTAGTGATGAAAGGAATTTCGAAAGGTAGGATACAAATTAAAGGTTGGGGTGGAATAAAACCTTTAAAGAGCAATATGACAGAAAATAGACGTAAATTAAATAGAAGAGTAGAATTCACTTTGTTTGCCCTATAATGACAAAATTATCTACTGATGTATATTTCAAACAACTAAATGGGATTCGGTTTATAGCCGTATTTTTAGTCTTGTTAGATCATTGGCTTGTTCCCATATTACCCATCCCATTAGGTCATCTCGGTGTGGTTATATTTTTTGTTTTAAGCGGCTTTTTAATTACACGAATTCTATTTTTAAATGCTGACGAAATTCATCGAACAAAATCTAGTGCATGGCCTAAAATTTTCCGATTTATCTATCGTAGATCTTTACGAATATTTCCTATTTATTTTATTTTGTTATTCATTGGCCTAATATTTAATATATCAAATTTTAAGGAATTGTGGCCATGGTTATTAAGCTACACTCCTAATATATACATCATGATTAAAGGGCAATGGCTAGGTACTTGGGACCATTTGTGGTCCTTAGCTGTAGAAGAACAGTATTATTTAATCTTTCCATACTTTATATTATTTTTAAATAAGAAAAACTATCTGCGTTTATTCGCAATCATGATTGGTCTTGGTATTTTTTCTCGACTAATATTCTATGTTAGTATGCCGCATGACATTATAGAAAGATACTGGATGTTTTCTTATGTGAATCCCATTAGTGCTATTGATTGCTTTGGGCTAGGAGGTTTAATTGCTTATTATTATCATTATGATCATACCTATTTTTTAAAAATAGCCCAAAAGAAATATTTGTTGACTATTTCCATGATGGCTGTAGTGATCATATTAATTTTATCGAATTATTCAAAATACACGTATGATAACGTTTGGTTTAGTATTTTTGAAAGATCAATATCAGCCTTATTTGCATATTATTTAATTATGACCGCTTTAATGGAAAAAAATAATTATTGGGGTCTATTGCTAGAAAATAGGGTTATCGTATACTTGGGAACTATTTCTTACGGTATTTATTTGTACCATAATTTTGTATTTAATTACTATCACTTAAATGGAAACACCATATGGGGTTTCCTATCAATTAATTTAACCTTTTTAAACTCATTAAACGCCGAATTAATCCTAATTAAATTTTCAATTAATTTTTTATTATTAATTGGCATTGCAAGTTTTTCTTGGTTCTACATTGAAAAGCCAATAAACAAATATAAAAACAGATTATAATGCTCAATAAATTGGATTTAGTGATTGTAATTCCTGCCTATAATGAGGAAGCTTGTATTGAAAATGTGATAGAACTATGGACGCAAGGGATTTCGGATGTTTTAAAAAATGAAAATTTTAAAATATTGGTCATTAATGATGGATCAAAAGATAATACAGGCATAATATTAGATCAAATTGCAGCCACGAATAAATATTTAATAGCTAAGCATCAACTTAATGGAGGTCATGGTAATGCAGTTGTCAACGGGTATAAATTTGCTGTTGAAATGGATCCGGATTATATTTTTCAAACAGATTCAGATGACCAATTTATACCAGCGGATTTTAAGCATTTTTGGAATTTAAAAGAACAATCAGATTTCATATTAGGATTTAGGCAAATACGGCATGATGATCCATTTAGGCTATTAATCACTAAAATATTAAAGTTCTCTTTATTGCTAATCTATGGGACATATATAAATGATGCAAATATTCCTTTTAGGTTATATAAAACATCTTTTTTAAGAAAATTGCTATCTGTTTTGCCAAACCCAATCCCTTTTGCACCTAACATATTTTTATCTGTATTAGCTAAAAAAACAAATCAAAAACTATTTAATATACCGGTCATTCACAAGGAAAGAGAAACTGGAGAAGTTTCAATAAGGCATATGAAACTACTGAAAGTTTGTTGGCAAAGTTTGAAAGAATTAATATTATTTAGGGTAAACCTAAATCAATATATTACACAAATACTAAAATAAAAAAGGCTCTATTCAGTAAAAAACTAAATAGAGCCTTAAAATAAATTTTATATCTAGACTAAATCGAATCGATCAAGATTCATGACTTTTGTCCAAGCGTTAACAAAATCAGCAACGAATTTATTCTTCGAATCTTCACAAGCATAAACTTCTGCTAATGCACGTAATTCTGAATTAGATCCAAAAATTAAATCTACACGTGTACCTGAATATTTAACTTGACCAGAAGCACGATCGGTACCTTCAAATAAATATTGATGCGCATCAATAGCTTTCCAAGACGTATTTAGATCAATTAGATTAACGAAGAAATCATTCGTTAATACACCTGGAGTATTTGTAAAAACTCCATGATTGGATTCATCAAAATTGGTATTTAATACGCGTAATCCGCCAACTAAAACTGTTAATTCAGGAGCGCTTAATGTTAATAATTGCGCTTTGTCTATTAACATTTCCTCAGCTGATATTAACGTACGAGGCTTAACATAATTTCTGAATCCATCTGCTAGCGGTTCTAATACTCCAAATGATTCTACATCCGTATCATCTTGAGAAGCATCCGTACGTCCAGCAACAAAAGGAACAACAATTTCTACTCCTCCATCTTTTGCAGCCTTTTCGATGGCTGCAGAACCAGCCAAAACAATTAAATCAGCTAATGAAACTACTTTACCTGTATTCGCAGCATTAAATTCCTTCTGAATATTTTCTAATACATCTAATACTTTAGATAATTGAGCAGGATTATTTACAGCCCAGAATTTTTGCGGCGCTAAACGAATACGGCCTCCATTAGCTCCTCCCCTTTTATCTGAGCCACGAAATGTAGATGCAGAAGCCCAAGCCGTAGAAACTAATTCACTCACTGTCAGACCTGATGCAAGAATCTTCTTCTTTAATGATATAACATCAGCAGAATCTATTGTTTTATAATTTACTGATGGAATTGGATCTTGCCATATCAATACTTCTGCAGGAACTTCAGCACCTACATATCTTGAACGTGGCCCCATATCTCGATGAGTTAACTTAAACCAAGCCCTAGCAAATGCATCTGCCAATAAATCAGGATTTTCATAAAATCTTTTTGAAACTTTAGCATAAGCAGGATCTACTTTTAACGCTATGTCTGTTGTCAACATAGTTGGCGCATGCGTTAATGAAGGATCATGCGCGTCAGGTACTGTACCTGAACCTGCACCACCTTTTGGCTTCCATTGATTTGCTCCTGCTGGGCTTTTTGTCAATTCCCAATCAAAACCAAATAAATTTTCAAAATAATTATTGCTCCATTGCGTTGGTGTAGTTGTCCAAGCACCTTCTAATCCTGAAGTAATGGTGTTAACTCCATTTCCTGAACCTAATGTATTTTTCCAACCTAAACCTTGTTCCTCGATACTTGCACCTGCAGGTTCTTTTCCTACATATTTACCTGGATCAGCAGCCCCATGCGTTTTACCAAAAGTGTGACCACCCGCAATTAATGCTACTGTCTCTTCATCATTCATTGCCATTCTTGCAAAGGTTTCACGTATATCTCTTGCTGAGGCAATTGGATCCGGATTTCCATTAGGACCTTCTGGATTGACATAAATTAAACCCATTTGTACGGCTGCTAAAGGATATTCTAAATCACGATCTCCTCTGTATCGTTGATCATCTAGCCAAATACGTTCTTTACCCCAAAAAATATCTTCTTGAGGCTCCCAAACATCTTCTCTACCACCAGAAAAACCAAATGTTTTAAAACCCATAGATTCTAAAGCACAATTACCTGCTAAAATCATTAAATCAGCCCAAGACAATTTACGGCCATATTTTTTCTTAATTGGCCATAATAACAGACGTGCTTTATCCAAATTTGTATTATCCGGCCAACTATTTAACGGTGCAAATCTTTGCATACCGGCACCAGCACCACCTCGACCATCAGTAGTCCGATAAGTACCAGCACTGTGCCATGCCATACGTATCATAAAAGGACCATAGTGACCATAATCTGCAGGCCACCAATCTTGGGATGTAGTTAATAATTTGACAATGTCTTCTTTAACAATCTTTAAATCAAGCGAAGAGAACTCCTTAGCATAATTAAAAGATTCATCCATCGGATTTGATAAACGAGAATGTTGCCTTAAAACATTTAATCTTAATTGATGTGGCCACCAATCCGTATTTCGAGTTCCACTTCCCGCACTAGGTAGTTTCACCATTGTTGAAGCCCCCGTAAAAGGACATTTGGCTTCTTCGCCATTATTAGCATTATCCATAGTAATTGATTGTTTAATAAATCAAAGTATTTTTTTAACAATTGAAATCAAATATCACAACAATATATATATAAATCAAATCTATATTTATTATATTAGTATAACCAAATCTTATAGTAATGACTATCACTCAATTAGAATACATTGTAGCTTTACATGAATATCAAAGTTTTTCAAAAGCCGCTAAATTTTGCTGTGTAACGCAACCAAGTTTAAGTATGCAAATTCAAAAATTAGAAGAAGAACTTAATCTAATCATATTTAACAGAAAAATTAAACCTATTATACCAACAAAAGAGGGTCAACAAGTTATAAATGCAGCAAGAAAAATTATTCAAGAAAAAAAATCGATTCAGGTTTTTGCCAAAGGGTATCATAAAGATGTCGTTGGAGATGTGTCTATAGGTATTATACCAACAATAGCACCCTATTTAATTCCGAAATTTTTATCTTCTTTTAAGTCAAATTTCCCAAATCTAAAGCTTAATATATTTGAAACAACTACTGATAATATATACAAAGAAATTCATGAAGGCAAGTTAGATATGGGGATTTTAGTGCCAATAGCCAATCAAGAAATAGCTAGTTTGACCCTTTTTTTCGAAGAATTATTCTTATTCTCAAATGTAAACTCAGAATCTGGAGAAATAGTCCAAACCATAATCCCAGAAAAATTATGGATTCTTGAGGAAGGACACTGTTTAAGTAATCAAATAGCCTCAATTTGTAATTTAAGAAACAAATCTGTTTCTGAAAGTCAAATTATTTACAAAACGGGAAGTTTAGAAACGATGTTAAGGTTAGCGGAAAATGGAAAAGGCCAAACCATAATACCTCATATGTTGGTAGACTATGTAAATGATTCAACTAAAAAGAAAATATTTAAAATACCTTTGAACACTCCTGTCAGAGAAATAGCATTAATATATTTAGAGAATTATAATAGAAAAGGGATCATAAATGCATTGAGAGATGAAATATTATCTGTAATTCCTTTAGAATGGATTTCATCCAACAACAAATCAGTTATACCATTAAATATTTAATTTATTGAGTTTATTCAAACGATATAAAAATAACAGACTAACTGAGAAAAATATAGTTAAAAATAATATGCCTATTCGCATATTCCCAGTCATTTGAATAATCATACCAAACAAGAAAGTACCCAAAACAGTGCTTAATCGATCGCATACATCATAAAAACTAAAGAAAGAAGCTAAATCCTTTTCATCATTTGGACACAATTTGGCATAACTAGACCGACTATTACTTTGTATGCCTCCCATCACAAACCCAATGCATATCGCTAAAACATAAAATTGCACTTGGCCATAAACAAAATAAGCAAAACAACAGATCAAAATCCAAACAGAAACAATTATGATGAGAGCTGATACATTACCTAATTTTTTAGAAATAAACGAACAAGTAAATGCTCCAGGAATGGCTACAATTTGAATTAGAAGAATCGTAATGATTAAAGCATCAGTAGGTAAATGCAATTCTTGACTACCAAATAGCGCCCCTAAATACATAACTGTTTGAGCTCCAAGATTGTACAAAAAAAAGGAAATTAAAAATAATTTTACTGAGGTTATGCGGCGTATTTTTAAAAATACATTTTTTAATTCTTTAAATCCTCCTGTTAAATAACTAGTATTTAATTTTAGTGATTTATTATTGTCCGGTAAATAATGGAGGGGTATTTGAGCAAATATTAACCACCATATTCCCACAGATAAGAATGATATTCTACTGGCTAATTCACTTGATATGTTGCCATATAAATTAGGCAACAGCAACATAGATAAATTTTGTAATAATAAAATAACACTACCAATATATCCCAAAGCAAAACCTTTTGCGCTCAATTGATCATATTCGTCTTTAGTCGCTATTTCTGGTAAAAAACTATTATAAAATACAATGCTTCCACCCCAACCGATAATTGAAAACAAAAATCCTAATGTACCAATCCAATAACTTCCTTTAGTAAAGAAAAATAAGGCTATGCAACTCAATGAACCCAAATAACAAAAAAAACGCATAAAGGCTTTTTTGTTCCCTAAATAATCGGCTATCCCACTTACCATGGGTACTAAAACAGCCAAAATTAAAAATGCAAAGGATATAGTATACGAATAAACTACTGTGTTAGGCAATAAAAGATTCCCAAATATCGGGATTAAATTAGGAGTAATAGAGCCTAATACGACCGCAGCAATTGGAAAATAAATTGGGAATATTGCCGATGTTATCGTTAACGAGTGTACAGAATTTGCCCAATCATAAAATGCCCATGCATTTTGAACTTTTGTTTTGCTTGGTGAGTTATTCATTAAAATAAGCCTAATTGAGCTCCTTCATTTTGTTCACTATTATAATTTCCGTCAGTCTTTGATTTTATAGTCATAGGAACATCTGTTTCATCGTTACCCGTATTAATTTCAAATGGGATATCGTCTATTTTACTATTATTGGTAACTACTTCATCTTCCTCCAGGACTATGGGGTCGCTTTTCTCTGATACCTCAATAGTAAAAGATTCATTATTAATTATTTCCATTGGAATTTCTTCTGCTGGTTCATTATCTTCTTCGACTTCTACTTCTTTAGAATCATTGTTGGTATCTAAATTTGACAAATAATTTATTACCTCAGTCTCTGTAGTCTCTAAAGAATCATTTTCTTCCGTTTCGATAAACTGAATATCAACAATTTTTGAATAATTCAATTTACTACCTATGGCTTTCCAGCCTCTCACATCAACTATACTTCCTATCGGTATGATATTGGTTTCATTAGATTTTCCATCAGACTTATGTTTTATTTGAACATTAGGTGAATAATTATCAGTGACCGTTAGAAGCTTAGAATTTTTAGAATCAGAAATAAATAAAAACTTTTTATCGACGGTAGTCGTTTCCAATTTAAATCGTTTGATGTAACTAGATTTATTATTTCCATCAAAATATACAGCTGAAATGATGCTTTTGCTGTTAAATCGTTTTAAATATAAAATTTCCTCTGCAGGATACCGATTCGTTAATTCAAAATTTGTAAGCTCATAATTTCCACTAGCATAAATCGCTAAAATAAAATCACTTGGTTCAAAATTACCTATATGTTTTCCATGTTGATCTCTATTTAACCTACCTATCGTTGGATCGTACCAAATATCTACGCCCCCTAATGTAGATATACCGGCTGACTTTTGAATGATTTTTCTAACAGGATATTTGGTCAACATGTTACCCAATGACTCCCGTCCTTTTATGGCTAATTTTGCGAAATCATAATCAAACTGTTTTATTTTGGCTGTGCAATTTGCCGTTAAACTAATTTGTACAATCTCCGCTTCACCATTTTCATTGGCAGAAAAATAGGTAACCTTAGATTTAGCATGATTGCCAACTAATTTATATTCTCTATCACGCGTTATCGAAGTCACTTTAAAGCGTTTAACATAAGTGATCCCTGTTTTTCCATCTGCATAACAAATGTTAAAAACTTTACGATCATCATTTTTCTTAAATACCGAACAATAAAGTATGTCCTTGCCAACGAATACCTTTTCTTGAACTTTCGTGACGATACAAGTTCCATCCAATCGAATAACAATGATATCATCTATATCAGAACAATCCATCACATATTCGTCTTTTTTAAGACCATATCCGATAAAACCATCCAATATGTTCACATATAGTTTTTGATTTGCTGCGGCCACTACAGTGGCAGAAATAGTATTAAAATTGGTTATTTCAGTTTTGCGTTCTTTCCCTTTGCCATATTTCTGCAATAAGTTTTTAAAATAATCAATGGCATACCTAATTAAGTTAGCCAAATTCTCTTCCACTTCTTTAAGTTCATCTTCTAAGCGTCGCATGGACTCATCAGCTTTAAAACTATCAAATTTCGAAATCCTTTTAATTCGAATTTCTAATAATTTTAATATGTCCTCCTCCGTTATTTCTCTGTAAAAATCCTTTTTAAAAGGATCCAAACCTTCATCTACAGTTGATATAACTAACTCAAATGTTTCACACTCTTCAATTTTCCGATAGATCCGATTTTCAATAAATATTTTTTCTAGTGAACTAAATAGAAGTTTTTCCATTAATTCGCTTTTTCTAATTTCTAATTCCTCTTTTAATAACTCAACAGTTTGATTCGTGCTTACTCTTAAAATTTCAGCTATACCTACAAAATGAGGTTTATCTTCAATAATTACACAAGCATTTGGAGAAATTGATATTTCACAATCAGTGAACGCATATAATGCGTCAATGGTGACATCTGGAGATATTCCTGGGGCCAACTGCACCTGAATTTCGACATCCTTCGCAGTATTATCAATAAGCTTTTTAATTTTTATTTTTCCTGAATCATTTGCTTTGATGATTGAATCAATCAGAGAAGTGGTAGTTGTGCTAAAAGGAATCTCCTTTATAAGTAACGTTTTTTTATCAAATTCTTCTATTCTGGCTCGTATTCTAATTTTACCTCCGCGCAATCCATCATTGTATGAACTTGCATCCATCATACCCCCCGTCAGAAAATCAGGAAACAAGTTGACTTTCTTATTAGACAATAAATCAATGGAAGCTTGCAATAACTCACAAAAATTATGAGGCATTATTTTTGTCGCAAGTCCAACGGCAATCCCCTCCACACCTTGGGCTAATAATAAAGGAAATTTAATTGGCAATGTGATCGGTTCTTTTTTACGACCATCATATGACAATTGCCAGTGGGTAGTTTGATTATTAAATACTACATCGTTCGCAAATTTTGATAAACGAACCTCAATATATCTAGCCGCGGCTGCACTATCCCCTGTTCTAACATCTCCCCAGTTGCCTTGGCAATCAAAAAGTAATTCTTTTTGGCCCAAATTAACAATGGCATCATTAATGGAGGCATCCCCATGAGGATGATATTGCATAGTTTGCCCAATAACATTAGCTACTTTATTAAAACGACCATCATCCATTTCATTTAACGCGTGTAAAATTCGTCTTTGAACTGGTTTTAATCCGTCTTCTATAGCGGGTACTGCCCTTTCTAAAATAACATAAGAAGCATATTCCAAGAACCAATTTTCATACATCCCCGCAACCGCTATTTGTTCCTGCAAAGCACCTTCTAATGAATCATTCATATTTTAATCTAAATTTATTTTAGTATTACTTCTTAAAAACAACTGGTATAAAATAATCGCAGTAGCTCCCCAAATTTCTTTACCATCATTCCAATATTTAGGAGAAGTCACTTTATTTCCTAAAATATTTAACTCATGAAAAGCTAAAGTATTGGAATCTTTAAACGTTGATATTGGTATTTCAAAAATACAATTTATTTCTCTTTTATTTAAAGTAAAAATTGGCTTTTCGTAAACAATTGTATAAAAAGGTTGAACCCAATGGTTTGAAACATGAATCCATTGTGGTGTTAATGGAAATAATTGATCTGATTCTAAAATAACTCCAATCTCTTCATGCACTTCACGTAAAGCTGTTTCACTTAAATTGGCATCTACATCATCCATTTTACCACCTGGAAAAGCCATTTGACCACTGTGATGGCCATCATATGTATTGCGTTCAATCAAATAAAGGACGCTTTTGCCAAGTGTGTTTTTAAAAATAATCACTACAACAGCTGCTTTTATCGCATTGTTTATGATTGTTAAGTCCTTAGAAACTTCATCATTCAAAATCCATAACTGATCAAATTCTTTATGCATGAATTAATTTAATTTCTGAGCGATAGCAACAGCGCAATTAATACCATCT
This sequence comes from Spirosoma fluviale, assembly GCA_945866095.1. Classification (GTDB taxonomy): domain Bacteria; phylum Bacteroidota; class Bacteroidia; order Cytophagales; family Spirosomataceae; genus Aquirufa; species Aquirufa fluvialis_A. The sequence continues at coordinate 16,802 of CAMBGA010000002.1, read as the reverse complement.
AATGCTGCAGACATAATTCCACCAGCAAAGCCAGCCCCCTCACCACATGGGTATAAATGACTAATTTCTATATGTTCCAACGATTCTGGATCTCTAGGGATTTTGACAGGAGAAGATGTTCGGCTTTCTAGACCAATTAACTGACCTATATTACTTGAAAACCCTGGTATTTTCCGATCAAAATCTTGAAGTCCTTTTTTTAAGGGCTCAGTTATAAAATCAGGTAATATTTCTCGAATATCGCCAGGAATTAAACCTGGAATATAAGAGGTACCTAAAACCTCCTTACTCGTGCTACCTTTTATAAAATCACTGGTTAGTTGGGATACCGCTTTTTGTGTCCCGCCAGACAAAACATTAGCCCTGTTCTCTAACTCTTCTTGAAATTGCATTCCTGCTAAAGGACCGTAATTGGAATATGATGAGAGATCTGAAGGTAAAATACTAACGACGATACCTGAATTTGCATATTTAGAATCACGCCTGGAAGGCGACATTCCATTAACAACAACTTGGTTTTGACTCGTAGCCGATGGGACAATAAATCCCCCAGGACACATGCAAAATGAGAAGACACCTCTTTCACTTCCTTTGTAAATCGTTTTGGAAACTAAACTAAAAGACGCCGGTGGCAAATAATCTGGTCTGTCTTTAAATTTATATTGACTTTTGTCAATAAAGCTTTGTAAATGCTCTATTCGAACTCCTATGGCAAAAGATTTTGCTTCAATTAAAATATTTTTGCTTTGTAATAATGTAAATATATCTCGAGCAGAATGACCAGTGGCTAACAATGTTGCTTCTCCTAAAAAGGTTTCTTTTGAATTAGTTTGACAGCCAACAATAGTATTATTGCGAATAAGTAAATCAGTTACTCGATGTTCAAAATGAAATTCCCCTCCTGCTTCAATAATAGCATTGCGCATGGAAGAAATAATCATAGGTAATTTATTCGTCCCAATATGTGGATGGGCTTCATATAAAATATTTTTATCAGCTCCATAGCTGACAAACTTCCTAAGAACATAATTAATATCCCCCCTCTTCTTACTACGAGTATATAATTTTCCGTCTGAATAAGTACCAGCCCCCCCCTCTCCAAAACAGTAATTGCTATCAGAATCAACTTGATTAAATCGATTAATTGCCGCGATGTCACGCCTTCTATCGCGAACATTTTTGCCTCTTTCTAATATGATTGGTCTAAATCCTAATTCGATTAATTTAATGGAAGCAAATATGCCAGCAGGTCCACTTCCAATAACAATAACTCTCTTACTATTCTTTTTTAATTTAGGCAATATAGATTCAAGCTCAGAAGAAAAATTGTAATCTTTACTGTATAGACCTATTTTTACAAGTGCCTTTATATTTTTATTTCTCGCGTCAAGTGAAATCTTTTCAATTCGATATTGACTATTATTCAATAGATTTGCACCCAATTCTGACAATAAGAATTGATGTAATTGTTCTGGTGAATAAGCAATCTCTGGACTGATAACGAAATCTCTACTTTCTAACATATTAAAAATTTGTTCAAAAATACAAATACATTTTTATACTAATGAATAAACTAATAAATGAAGTAAGTACCTATCTGCTCCAACATAAAGACAATCCAGTACATTGGGAGGCTTGGAATGATGAATCTCTTGAACGATCTAACATAGAAGATAAACCCATCATTATAAGTATTGGTTATGCGGCCTGCCATTGGTGCCACGTTATGGAGCACGAATCTTTTGAAGATCCAGAGGTTGCTGATCTGATGAATGAACATTTTATTAATATTAAAATTGACCGAGAGGAACGTCCTGACCTTGATATGATTTATATGGAGGCCGTTCAAAAAATGGGTATTAGGGGTGGTTGGCCACTAAATGTATTTTTATTACCCAATAAAAAACCATTTTATGGAGGCACCTACTTTCCTAAAAAGAATTGGATATCTATTTTAAAATCAGTAGATGAAGCATTTAAATTCAATAGAACTGAATTAAATAATTCGGCTGATGGTTTTTCAGAAAGCTTAAATGACAACAATTTATCTTTCAACAAAATAAATGTAGACGCTCATTCTAAGCAGTTAGAAAAACCATTTCAAAAAGTTCAAGGATCTTTAGATTCTGTATTTGGCGGAATTAAGCAAGCCCCAAAATTTCCTTTGCCCTGTTTGCTCGATTTTTTAATCAATTTACCTAATAGTGAATATCTAAAATTAGGTGTCAATGAACTCTATAATGTTCAATTGCAAAAAATGGCACAAGGTGGCATTTATGACCAAATTGAAGGAGGATTTTCTAGGTATTCGGTAGACTCTGAATGGTTTTGCCCTCATTTCGAAAAAATGCTTTATGATAATGTCCAATTAATAAAAACTTATTCACTGGCTTATTCAAAAACTAATATTGATCTATATAAAGAAGTTGTTTCAGATACAATTCATTTTTTAAATGAGCAGCTAAAGGGAGATAATGGACTTTACTTTTCTTCCATTGACGCAGATAGCGAAGGTGAAGAAGGTAAATATTATACTTGGGAGTTTGAGGAACTTAATTCGATAATACCTTATAAAGAAAATCAAGATTTTTTTAATCACTTTTCCATAACTTCTAATGGAAATTGGGAAAACAATAATAATATACTTTTCAAAATTTCTCCGATCAGTAATCAACAATTTAGTACTCAATTAGAAATATTAAAAAATGCAAAATCAACTCGTATTAAACCTAATACCGATACGAAACAAATATTATCTTGGAATTCTATTTTCGTTTCTTCTCTGATTCACGCATACTATACTTTTAACAATCATGCTTATTTAGAATTAGCAAAGGCAATCATAAAACAAATTGAGAATCATTTTATGATTAATGAAATCTATTTACACCAAGTTAAATATTCTTCAAAACCTATAATTGCCTTTTTGGATGATATGGCGTTTCTAACGAAAGCTTATATAGATTTATATGAGGTAAGTGGTGATATTACTTACATCAGTAAAGCCAATAACTGTTTAATTGATGTACTTGAAAATTTCAAAACCAATAAGTCCCAAACAGTTTTTTATAATTATTATTCAATTAAATCGGAGAAACTTATTGCGGATAAATATGAAATAAATGATTCTGTTATGCCATCATCTAATTCTATTTTATGTGAATGTTTATTTAAAATAGGGTTCATAAATCAGATTCCAGAATATACCTTAAAGGCCAAGGAGATGCTTGAAAACATCATGGAATCCGCATTAAGCAACCCTTTATATTTCTCGAATTGGTTAAAAATATATGGGGATTACATTGAATATCCCAAAGCTCTAATCAAATACAATGCTAATTTTATCCATATTGACCAACTAAAGGGTACGGATTTCCCTATCGATAAAACCATGATAAATTATACACCTATTTTACTTCACGACAAATATAATTTTTACTTATGCATCGGAGATACGTGTTATTCACCTACTAGGTCAATTAAAGAATTACAAATACAAATGAAATCAGTTATTTAACTCTTGCCGGATTTTCGTTGACAAAAGCACCCCAACCTTTTTTAGTCCCTTTAATAGTGGATGTTATATTGTTATTATGAAAATGATGACAAATCGCTATCCCTAAAGCATCTGTCGCATCAAATAGCTTTGCATCTAATTTTATATTTCCAATTACCTCTACCATTTTAGCTACTTGTTCTTTAGATGAGTTTCCATTTCCAGTGACAGATTGTTTGATTTTTTTGGGCTCATATTCCGAAATAGGAATACTTTTTGAAAAGGCTAATGACATGACCATTCCTTGAACTCTTCCTAATTTTAACATCGATTGGACATTTTTTCCAAAAAATGGAGACTCTATGGCTATTTCATCGGGCAAAAATTCTTCTAAAATCCCCAATACCCTTTCATGAATTTTCAGAAACTTAGCTCCCTGAGTGGTATATTTAGTCAAATTCAAAACACCATATTCAAGAATGGTTACTTTTTCTTTGGTAATTTTAATCAAACCATATCCTAAAAATCTAGTTCCAGGATCAATCCCTAAAATTATTTTTTCTGAAGTGGAACTAGTAATTTGCGACATATAATTCTAATTCATGTTTATCAATGAAATCTCTAAAGTCTTAACGTTTATATTACCAAAGCTTATTTGGAAAATAAATGAATTAGAAGTAGAAAAAACTATTTATTTAACTTTTGATGATGGTCCTACCCCTGAAATTACTAATTATGTTTTAGATCTTCTTACCAAATATAAAGCAAAAGCTACTTTTTTTTGCATTGGTAAAAATATAGTATCAAATCAGGAATTGGCCAAACAAATTTTAAAGGATGGCCATAAAATTGGTAATCATACAATGAATCATTTAAATTCTTGGCATGTTTCCTCAAAAGATTATTTCAATGAATTCACACAATGTGAAGATATTATTAGCAACCTTGGAACTCATTCTGTAGGTTTTAGGCCACCATATGGCAGGATTAATAGTTTTATTTACAGCCAATTAATTCATCACACAAAAATTTATATGTGGACTTTTATTACAGGCGATTATAATCCTAAGAATAACCCTAATTTGATCATAGATTCGGCTAAAAAAAATATTAAAAATGGTTCAATTTTGATTTTTCACGATAGTCAAAAAGCATTTCCTGTATTAAGTAATATTCTGGAACCCATATTGCAATATGGCACACAAAATAATTACAAATTTAAAACCCTATGATTGACACGCACGCACATCTATACGATGATATATTTACAATAGATATAGAAACTAATATTAATCAAATCGTAAACTCAGGGGTCCATGAAGTATGGTTGCCTAATTGCGATGTAGAAACTTTAGAATCTCTATTAAAATTGTCAACATCGTATCCAAATATCTGCAAGCCCATGATTGGTTTGCACCCAACCTACGTTAAAACTGATTATTTAGATCAACTGGCTATATTAAAATCATATTTAGACAAATCTAAGTTTTTAGCTATTGGTGAAATTGGATTAGATTATTATTGGGATGTAACCTATAGAAATGAACAAATAGACGCATTTAAAATACAATGTCAATGGGCATTGGATAAAAATATTTGGGTCGATATACACTGTAGAAAAGCATATGCCGACATAATATCAATCCTCTCCCAGAAAGAGTTTAGCCAATTAACAGGAATAATACATTGCTTTTCGGGAGATGCTTCAGAGGCCACGCGTTTAACTCAATTAGGTTATTCATTGGGTATTGGTGGAGTCATTACTTACAAAAACACGAACTTGTTTGAAAGTATAAAACATATAGATTTTAAAAATTTAGTTTTAGAAACTGATTCTCCCTATTTATCACCTGTTCCATTTAGGGGAAAAACGAATCATCCACAATACCTAAAACTAATCGCACAAAAATTGGCCGATTTATTTGAAGTACAGGTTGATGAAATCATAAAAATTACCACAGAAAATGCGCTAAAATTTAAAGCTTTTTCAAATTTTCAATAATAATGTGATTAGAATCGTGCCAATGAAACAAAGCATTCCTCAAATTAATGACAATTTCATTATGGCTCTTTATTAATTTTTGAATATCTCCATTCAAAATGATTTTGCCTTGATTAATAATTCCTATGGAATGACTAAGTTTTAAGACATCTGATAAATCGTGACTAATGAGCAGGCAGGGGATATTTTTTAATTCAATAATCTCTTTAATAATTAAAGCAAATTCCAATTTTTGTTCAGTATCTAATTGACTAAATGGTTCATCTAATACTAAAAATTCAATGGGTTCACTGATGGCATTTAAAATCCCTAATTTTTGTTTTTCTCCGCCCGACAAATGAGTCACTTGAGTATTTAATATTTTTTGCAAATGAAAAATTTTAACATATCGATTAATTTCTTTTTGGGGAGCAAGTGATTTTTGAAAAATAATATTTAAAAAATTTAATACCGTATGAAAAGGTTTTAAATGTAAGTTTTGTGGCAAATAACCAGCTTTAAAAAATTGTGGAATTAACCTTTCGTTATGATCATTTAATTCAATTCCATTTATTTGAATGCTACAAAAATCATCTTGCAATAAACCAACAGCTATTTTTGCCACAGTACTTTTTCCGCTTCCACTTTTCCCTATTAAAGCAAATATTTCTTTAGGTAAAACATTTATTCTTATATTAGACAATTGAAAGTGGTTATTCACCCTATGATTTTTTATTCTAATTTTTAACATATCTAATTATGCTTTTATGTGGCATTGATGTCGGCACCTCATCTATAAAATTAAGTATTGTAGACGCATCTACAAAAAAAGTAATACACACATGTTCTTTTCCAGAAACCGAGAATGAAATAATTTCAGTCTCCCCTGGTTTTGCTGAGCAAAATCCGGAGCATTGGTGGTATTGTGTTATGCAAGTTATCAAAATGGCTAATGCCACAAAAAAATATAACCCATTTGAAATTTCAGCTATAGGAATTTCATATCAAATGCATGGTTTAGTTATTTTAGATAAAGATAAACAAGTTTTACGACCATCAATCATTTGGTGTGATTCAAGGGCTGCTAATATAGGTGATCAAGCTTTTGAAGCTTTAGGAAAGGAAAAAATATTAAATAATTTATTAAATTCTCCTGGCAATTTCACCGCCTCAAAACTAGCATGGGTGAAAGAAAATGAGCCTCTTGTTTATTATCAAATAGAACACGTGCTTTTACCAGGAGATTATATTTCTTATAAATTTACAAATGAATTAACAACAACGATATCAGCATTATCAGAAGGTATATTTTGGGATTTCAATAAAAATGAAATTTCTAAAGATTTGTTAGATTATTATCATTTCGATATTTCCTTATTTCCAGAAATCAAACAAGTATTTGAAAATCATGGTCAAATAAGTAGTTCCCTAGCTTCTGAATTAGGCCTATCTACAAATTTAAAAATCACATACAAATCAGGTGATCAACCCAATAATGCTTTATCGCTAGGCGTTGTAGAGCCAGGGGAAATTGCCACCACTGCAGGTACTTCAGGAGTTATATATGGGATTAGTTCAGAATTAAAATATGATTCAAATTGTCGAGTTAATTCCTTTGCACATGTTAATTATTCGAAAGAATTACGCAGAATAGGTGTTTTGATGTGTATTAATGGAACAGGTATTTTAAATAGGTGGTTAAAAGATAATTTTTTCCCTACTCATACTTACTCCGACTTAAATAATTACGCTAAGCAATCTGAAATAGGTTCAAAGGGCTTATTGTGTTTTCCATATGGAAATGGAGCTGAAAGAATATTTAATAATAAAATTATTGGCGGAAGTTTTAGGAATTTAGATTTTAATCGCCATCAAAAAAATGAAATCTCTAGGTCAGTCCAAGAAGGAATTGCCTTTTCGATGGTTTATGGTTTAGAGTTATTAAACTCATCAGGCATAGTTCCAAAAAAGATAAAGGCTGGCTATTCCAATATGTATTTAAGTTCTATTTTTTCATCTACCATCGTAAATGCATCTAATGTGTCTATTCAGCTTTTAGAATCGGATGGAGCTTATGGCGCTGCTTTAGGTGCTGGTATTGGTTCAAAATTCTATAATACTGTACAAGAAGGTATAAATTCAATTAAAGTACTCTCTGAGGTAAAGCCAGACCAAAACAAAAACAAAACCATGGATTATTATGAGAATTGGAAACAGGAACTTTCCAATATGCAATAAAAGGCAAAGCCTCTCAATTTCTTGAGAGGCTGTACCCAGAGCCGGAGTCGAACCGGCACGGGCTTGCACCCACGGGTGTTTGAGACCAGCGCGTCTACCAATTCCGCCATCTGGGCAAATAAATAAAGAATTGCAATGCAAAAGTAGCGTTTCAAATCCGCTTTTACAATATTTAATGTAAGATTAAATAGTCTATTCGTAACGTAAAGCTTCAACAGGATCCATTTCAGATGCTTTATAAGCAGGGTAAATTCCTGAAAATAAGCCAACTAGTATGCAAATAATTATACCAACGGTCATCCATAACCAAGGTATAATAAAACTTGCTTTACCCGAACTAATGCCTTGAGCAATTAAATTTCCGATTGGAATGGCCATTAGAATACCACCTATACCCCCAATGAGACAAATTACAATGGCCTCGATTAAAAATTGCTGCAGTATTCGTGCAGGAGTGGCACCTAACGATTTTCTAATACCTATCTCTCGTGTACGTTCACTTACAGATACCATCATGATATTCATTAAAGCAATAGCTGCTCCTAAAAGGGTAATAAATCCTATAACAAAGCCTCCAACTCGTAATGTGGAGGTAATACTTTCGAAACTTTTTGCAATAGAATCAGAACGATCAATGGAAAAAGAATCACCTCTTCCAATGGGATCCATTCGAACCTTACGCATAATTCCCCTTGCTTCTTCCATAAAATCATCAAAATTGACAATTCGCAATGTTGATGTAGTAATATCAAAATTTAATTGACGCCCTACGGCCATTTTTCTACCAGTCTCCAAAGGAACCATAATAACTCTATCATCGCCCCCACCCATCATATTTCCTTTTTTTGATAATATACCTATTACCTTCATTTTTAATCCACTAACGATAATTTCTTTATTTATCGGATTTTCTTTCTCAAAAAGTTGATCAATAACATCTACACCTAAAATGCAAACATTGATTGAATTCGTATATTCATTTGTTGAAAATGCCCTACCCATACTTATTTTATAACCCTTTAAATCTAAAAAATTATCATCTATTGCCATTAACCTAGAATTAGGGTTTGTTTTTTTTGATTGATATTTTGCAATAGCATTAAATGAAACATTCGTTTTTAGACTAACATTTCCTTTTTCCTTGAACAACACTTTATATCGGTACGCCTGCCTATAATCTATATTTTTAAATTTTTTTTCTCTTTGGCCTTCTCTCCTAATTTGCATCGCAGCTCTATTTCTAATGTCAAATGAGTTTGCACCCAATCCAGAAAAAGAATTATCTACAGAACTTTGAATGCCATCAATCGCAGTTAAAATGCCAACTAATGAAGTTATTCCAAGCGAAATAATCAAAGCCGTCAGAATGGTTCTTAATAAATTACTTTTTATAGACCTTAAACCCTCAAAAACATTTTCTTTTAAATTCATTTTGGTTACCTAAATTATAATTTTAGCTTGCAATTTATTACTTATTTGACTTGTAGAAAAACCAATGAAGTATCTAATTTTTCCATTAATCATATTTATGCTGAATTTCAATGGATTAAATGCCAAAAGCATTTTAATACCCATGGATAACTCGCAAAAAAATCATTTAAAATCATATGGAATTGTATACAATCATTTGAAAAATGGCCAAAATGAAATAAGATGGTGCTTGAATTATTTAGGAGGAGCATTTATTATTAATTATGACAATGATCTATATGGAAAAATAATCAGTCAAGGCATTACATGTACGATATTAAAAGATCAAGAAACTGATATTTTACTAAACGAACTTAAATCAATTGAAAGCAATTCAGAAGTTGTCATTTTAAATAAATTTGCTAGAATAGCTTTATATTCTCCGTCATCCGCTTCTCCCTGGGATGATGCCGTTTCGTTAGCTTTGAGATATGCTGAAATACCTTTTGAAACTATATATGATCAAGATATATTAAATGGTCGACTTATAGAGTTTGATTGGATACATTTGCATCATGAAGATTTTACCGGGCAAATGGGTAAAATGTTTACGCAAAAAGACCAATTATGGTATGAAAATCAATTAATTGAGGATAAAAACGTAGCTAAAAATAATGGGTTTAAAAAGGTGTCAAATTTGAAAAATAAAATCACTTTAATGCTAAAATCATTTATTATTGGCGGTGGGTACATGTTTGCTATGTGTACTGCTACCGACACTTTTGATATTTCTTTAGCTAGTTCTGAATTAGATATAATCGATTATAGTTTAGATGGCGATCAAACGTCAGACAACATAAATAGTAGCTTAAAATTTCAAGAAACTTTAGCATTCACTAATTTTAGCATATATACAAATCCAAGAGTAAATGAATTTTCTGATATAGATGCCTCACCTAATTTTTCAACTCGGAAAATACAGGAAGATTTAGATTATTTTGAATTAAATGACTTTTCCTCAAAAAATGATTTAATACCTTCCATGTTAAATCAAAATCATGAGAAAATTATCCATGGATTCATGGGTCAGACTACTACATTTTCCTCATCAAAAATTAAACCTAATGTCATCATACTTGCTGAAAATCAAAAATTGGAAGAAGTCAAATATTTGTATGGCACTTTAGGAAAAGGATTCTTTTGCTTTCTAGGGGGACATGATCCTGAGGACTACCAGCATTTTGTTAATGAAGAACATACTGACTTGAGTTTGCATAAAAATTCCCCAGGATATAGGTTAATTTTAAACAATATCTTATTTCCCTCAGCCCAAAAGAAAAAACAAAAAACCTAAAATAATTTTCTTAAATAATAATCTTCTGCAGGAACCATAATTCCTGCTTTCGTATCCAATTGTGTCCCTAGTCGAATGTCAGTATCTAAAGGTTTAATGACACTAGACGCAAAAAACAAATATTGAGCTTCCTTAGGAATCTTTTGTAATCCTTGGCCAAAAGGATTAATCGGAATCAACTTCCGTTTAAATTTTTCGCCCCATAATGGATACTCATAGTCGTCATTAATTGTCCCTAATGCAACGACAGCGTTAGCTGGAACTATTTTTTCGAAATTTTCGTAAGCCAATGTTACATCAGGTCTAGACACGGTAAGTGCTTCAGTCCTATTCAAACTGAAAATTGATTTTTTTCCATAGGCATCAAAAGGCAAAGCTCTTAGGTTTAGACTAATTGTTGACAAAGCAGAAAAAGAAATTAAAATAACTGTACAAATAAAGAAGAATTTGCTAAGCGATCCTGGTGATTTATAAAAGAAATAATCACCTATATAAACAAAAAATGGTACAATATATATTAATGAACTAATCATGTATCTGCCTTTCCATGGATCATATGGTGCGGAATATGCTAATGTTATGAAATGAAAAATAAAAGCTAATAAAAAGACCCCCTTTTTTAGATTAGGCCTTCTGAAGAAAATAAATATGGCAGGTAATATCAAGAAGATAAAAATAGAACCATAAATTGGACTACCATTATAAAATTCAAATCTTCGATTAAAACTAAAAGGAATTATCGTAAAATCAGTCGTACTTTCTAAGCCTAGATATAAATATTTGTCTAATTTGATCAATTTAGATTTTAATAAACGTTGCTTTTCTTCCACAATAGACCAATTCCTTAAACCGTCTAAATTGATTACATCAAAGGAATACCTGACTACATTCCTCGTACCTTGAATTAATAAGTTGTTTAAACTGCCTGCGCGCTCAAAGGATTGATGTTTAGTTGCCTCTTCTGGGCCAATAGGATGATTGTAATACAAATAATTTGCGATATAACCAGTCGGCGCCACAAAGAACATAATACCTAATAAATGCGCGTAAAAAAAGTTCTTTAATTTGTGCCAAATATGATGCTTACCCGTGGCATAAAAAGAATACACGTAAATAATTAAAATAGGTATAAATGAAAATACAAAGGTGATTTTGTGGCTTAAGGCTAAACCAAAGGCTAGACCTAAAAAGTACATATATATCAGTCTTTGAGTATTTATATAAGCTAACACGAGATAAATAATACTGACTAAGTAGGCACCCAAAACAATATCTGTATCAGTTAATATCGATTGCATGATGATGTTTGGAGATAAGAAGACTATAAGACTACCAAATAGCCTAGATTTATATGAAGCCCCTAATTGTTTTAATATACCATAGCTAGCAAAACAGATCAACCAAAAAGAACCGAAATTAGGCAGTTTAAAGAAATGCTCATTATATCCACTCATTAAAAACGGGTATACTTGGATAGAACAAAAACTCTTCGGATAGGTATCAATATTAAAATTTGTACCTATAAAATGCTCTGTACTACCTTGATTTAAAAAGTATAATATTCGATTTAAATGTCCAGTCATGCTGTCCCATTCATTGGGAGGGCTATTAAAGATTATATACACTTGAAACACTGTAAGAATACTGATTGTCCAAAAAAGAATAGAGAAGATAATTCTTTCAAATAAATTCATTTTAGAAAATTCTAAATGTATCGATTGAATTGTGCTCCCTGTTATTTTAAAGGCAGATTTTACTATAACCTCAGAATAAAAAACCTTTTTTTTAAATAAAATATATAAAAAATAAGAAAAGAAAAATGGGATTATACACCATAGAATTCGAGAATTCCATAAATGGAATTCAGATAATAAATAGCCGGTAAGTATAATACTAGAAGAATAAAATAAAAATCCCAATATCATAATTTCTTCAAATGTTTTGTTTGAAACTTTTGAAGAAATTTTATAATTCAATAAGATAAATGAAATAAAAATTAACAAGTACATCGAGATTCAATTAAAGTGAACTCATAATAATGGATGAAACTTTTACGATATCAGCTTCAGAAATATCTGAAGATAATGGCAAGCATAAAATACGTTTAGATATATCTTCAGAATTCAAACACACATTTCCTGATATTGTAGGCAAATTATTTAATGAGGGATAAAAATAACGTCTAGGATAAATTTGATTGTTATTTAATTTTTCAGTGACATGCAATAACTGTTCTTCAGAGCTGAAAATAATGGGATAATAACTGAAATTTCTCTCTAATTCAGAATTATAGTCATATTTAATAATTGGATCTTTTAATAAAGAATCATAAAGAGAACTAGAAATTTCTCTATGTTTTTTAATGTTAGGGAAATTATCAAAATTAACTAAACCCATGGCAGCATGAAATTCTGAATTTTTACCGTTTATGCCTATATCAAAATAATCATCATTTCTATGTCCAAAACTTCTAATACCTCTAATTTTATCTGCCAATTTAAGGTCATTAGTCATGACCGCCCCACCCTCTATCGTGTGAAATACCTTAGTAGCATGAAAACTACAAGTACTAACAGTTCCATAATTAAAAATCGATTTGCCCTGATATTTAACTCCAAAAGCATGAGCACCATCGTAAATTAATGGAATTCCCATTTCTTTGGCCATTAATTCTTGTTTTTCAAGATCACCACAATTGCCATAAACATGAGTAGTAAGAATTCCAGATAATGAATTATGTTTTGATAAAGATTTTATTTGTTCAGAATTAACAGTTAATGAAATAGGATCTATATCCACAAATACGGGATTACAACCTTCCCAAATTAAAGAATTTGTCGTGGCACAGTAGGAAAATGGTGTGGTTAAAACATTTCCGTTTAACCCTAAGGCTTTAATGGCCAACTGCAAAGCTATTGTGCCATTTGTTACAAATATGAAATTCTCTACTTCAAGAAATTCCCCTAATTTATATTCTAATTCTTTAACAAAAGGACCATCATTTGTTAAATGATGCGTATCCCAAATTTTCTCCAAATACTTTACATATTCTTTTAAATCAGGTAAAAAAGATTTAGTTACATGTAACATTATATTTTTTGAGAAACTTGTTGAATTGGAAAATCAAATTGAGGTCGAACATAACCTGGCCACTTGCCATACCAGGTAGTATCTTCTCTATAATCGGCTATTTCAAAATTAAAGACCTCCTCGAAATTAAATAGTACGATGGATTTATCTTTAACGATCATAAAAGCTACCAAATAATTGCCATCATTTAAAAAGTATCCAGGAATAATTAAGCTAGCTTGAACTACCCCTTTATTCAATAATTTTGGTTGGGTCCCTACATTAAATATGCATTCGCCCGTACTAGCAAAAATATGTAAGCTGATATTTAAATTTTGATCATCTAATAAATTCCAAAATTCAATATCAATTTTCAATGAATTTCTTACGTCTGCAATTAATTGATTACCAATTAATGCTGGAGTCAATTTTGCATATTTAAGTCTTACAAGGTCATTCCCAGGAGCTTCTTCAATATGATCAAAGCTCTGCTCCAATAAATTATTCTGCATAGCAGATAGATAATTATTTAACACTTCTCCAGTTTCACCAAATTGCTTTACATAGCCTTTTTCTAAATGCAATGTTTTATTACATAAATTTGCTACTGCTGTTAAATTGTGGCTAACAAATAATATTGTTTTTTCTTTAGAGGCTACTTCTTTCATCTTACCTAAAGATTTTTTCTGAAAATCCGCATCGCCCACGGCTAAAACTTCATCTACAATTAATATATCAGGATCAAGGTGTGCAGAAATAGCAAATCCCAGCCTTACATACATACCTGAAGAATAACGTTTAACTGGAGTATCTAAGAATTTAATTATTTGATCACCGGCAAATTCTACAATCTCATCAAATTGTTGTGTAATCTGCTTTTTACTCATCCCTAATATCGCTCCATTCAAATATATATTATCACGTCCTGATAGTTCTGGATGAAATCCAGTGCCAACTTCTAACAAACTGGCTACCTTACCTCTTATGTCAACCTTTCCTGTTGTTGGCTTAGTTATTTTACTTAATATTTTTAACAGAGTAGATTTACCTGCTCCATTATTGCCAATTATACCTAATTTGTCTCCCTTATTTAAAGTAAACGATACATCTTTTACAGCCCAATATTCTTCAGATTCTTTTTTGTTGAAAATTCTACTCACGAGAGATTTAGAAACCTCTTTATTTGATAAAGGGAGCTGATATTTTTTAGAAATTGAACTTACTGAAACAATACTATTCATTATAAATGATCAACAAATGTGTCTTCTTTATACTTGAAAATAAATAAACCTAAAATAAATACAACTATACTTATCGTTGCTGAAATAAAAAAATCGTAAAATGAAAGAATATGATAACCACGGATTAATGAAAAACGAAAAAATTCAACTAAACCAACTAATGGGTTAATATATAAGTAATATTGAAACCATGATTTAGAAATCAATTCATTGGATGTGTAAATTATAGGAGTAATAAAAAAGCCATATTGAACAATTAGAGGAATTATTTGTAAAAAATCTCTATGCTTGATTGCAAAAGAAGAAAAAATCAACCCTAGACCTAAGCTGAATAAAGCTAGAAATAAAAATACTACCGGCAAATACATTATTTGATAGGAAATAGGATAGTTAAGAGACAAACTAAGAATTAAATAAATAATAAATCCAATAATAAAATCTATAAATGGTACACTTAGAGCAGAAATTGGAATAATAATTCGAGGAAAATAAACTTTTGAAATTAAATTACTGTTTGTTAAAATAGAATTACTTGAAAACTGAAAAGCATTTGCGAAAAAATTCCAAAATAAAACTCCTGAAAAAATAACTAATTGGATAGGATAACCTCCTAAATCTTTAATATTTGATACATTTTTAAAGGCAAAAAGGAATACCGACATGGTAACTAAAGGCTTAATTATCGCCCAAATTATTCCTAGAAATGTTTGCTTATATCTAACTGAAATATCCCTATTAGCTAAAATCAATAACAACTCTAAGTCATTTCTAACTTGATTGATTCTATAATTTGAAATAAAAGACATGATTATGAAATTAACTCTTTATAAACACCAATTATGTAAACAATTAATGCAGATATCAAAAAACCAAGAAAAAAGCCAACCATAATAATTGGTCCCCAAGAATGCTTATTATTAATTAATGGTAATTCAGTATCAGAAATCACATTAAATAAAGGAGCCTCCTTAACCAATGAAAACTTTAAATTATCATAATTTCTGACAGCTTCTAAATACATACCTTGAATCTGGCTAGAATTCATTTGCAATCTTTCAGCTATAATTCTTGCACTTTGAAAAATTATTTGTTGATTTTGGTCATTATAATTAGCCAATTTTCCTTGAGTAAAATATAAAGCAGACCTTAGGGAATCTACTCTTTTGCCAAGAATTATTAATAACTCTTGAGATTTTTTTGTCTTAGTATCAATGTAAAAGTCAGTAACAGTTTTTAAATATAGTTTTGACCATACAAAAGCAAGAGTATCATTTCTCGCTTCTACTGCTAATGTCTGAAAGCTAGATTTAGGATTTTCTATTGTAATGGATGTTTTTGATTTTAAATGCTCATATATTAAATCTAAAACATTACGATCTTGTATAGAAATTTTTTGAGGATTTGATTCCGTAAACCTATGAGTATAAAAGTCCTTAGGTAAATTTTTCCATTCGTATTTTTCTATATGAGACTTTGATAAAAAAAAGTTCGCAAAAATATCCTCTTTACTTCCAAATTTAACTTTTGTTAAAATCGCTTTTCTGAAAATTCCCTTTGTCTTTAAAAGTTCTTTAAAATTTTCTCCACTAAATAAAGAATTGCTGGCTCCCATAGAAGAACCGATTCCTAATGAGCTTGCAATTTCAGCAATACCACCTGCATTACCATTTTCGCCTTCTAAAACAAAAACTATTTCTGATTTATAAGAAATGTCTATATATTTTTGATATTCTATGAATAAACCAGAAAAACCACCAATAACACTACCTAATATAAGTTTGATATAATGTTTCTTTATAAAACTTAAAATATTTAAAAAACTAAATAATATATTTTTGAAAGAAAATTGATCAAGATTTAAATTTGACATATTAATTAGCTGTAGCTTTTATTAAAGTAATAATTCCAATTAAACTAGTTAGAGTTCCCGTAAAAATTCCGACTATACTAACAATTTGCTGACCAGAACTTGCTGATTTCACTTCCTTTGGAACAATTATTTCAGCTCCTTTT
>CAMBGA010000001.1 GCA_945866095.1 Spirosoma fluviale | reverse complement strand
CATTTTTTTCCTTTTATTTTCTTCCATGAATATTGCTTGGGCTCAGACCAATGGCAGAATTTCGGGAAAGGTTGTAGATAAATTAACTCAGAAGCCCATCGAGGGAGTCAACATAAATTTAGAGTTGACCAATAAAGTAGGACAGACCGATAGCCTAGGAAAATTCAGAATCACAGGTATTCCCTTAAAATCCTATAACCTTGTTTTGTCCATGGTCGGGTATAAAAAGCAAACGCTATTTAATGTTATTGTCAATGCAGGGAATGAAAGCTTTTTCAATATAGAATTAGAATCTGCCAACAATGAACTCAACGAAGTCATTGTCACTCAAAACCGAAAAACAGCAAAAGTGGCTACGCTTGAATCCCCATTAAGTGTTCAAAGGTTGACCACGGAGGAAATAAAAAGCAACCCAGGCGGAGATTTTGATATTAGTAAAGTGATACAAGCACTACCTGGCGTAGGTGGAGGGGCTCAGGGAGGCAGTTTCAGAAATGACATTATTATTCGAGGAGGTGGGCCAAATGAAAATGTTTATTACCTAGATGGCATTGAAATTCCCGTACTCAACCACTTTCAAACACAAGGATCCAGTGGTGGGCCTCAAGGCATGCTAAATGTTTCCTTCATCGAAGACGTTAAATTGAACTCTTCAGCATTTGACGCGCGATATGACAATGCATTAAGTTCCGTATTTCAGTTTCGTCAAAGAACCGGAAATCCCAATAAATTTCAAGGAAATGTACGATTAAGCGCCACAGAATTTGTTTTAACTTCGGAAGGACCTTTATCAAAAAGTGGGAAAACAACTTTTTTGGCATCCGCAAGAAGGTCTTATTTGCAGTTTCTTTTTCAGGCATTAGATATTCCCATAAGACCTAATTTCTGGGATTTTCAAACCAAGATTACGCATCAAATTGACAATAAAACCTCCATTTCATTTATGGCTTTGGGGGCGATTGACGAATTCAGTTTTTCTGCCATCAAAGAAGAGACTCCTGAAAAACTGTATGTATATAACTCAAATCCACTCATCAACCAGTGGAATTACACGACTGGAATTACCCTTAAACGACTAACAGAAAACGGATATTTTAATTTGGCCATCAGTCGAAATACGTTTGATAATGACATCAGAAAATACGAAGACAATCAAATTAAGGATCCGAATCTCGTGAACCTATCACTTCAGTCGAGAGAAACCGAAAATAAATTGCGATTCGATTTTAATACCAGTCAAAACGGATGGAAAATTAGTTATGGCTTGTCGGCGCAATTAGTTGATTACACCAACATTTCAAATACGGTTGTTCGAAAAAAACTAACGAATGCCGCGGGAACCATCATTCAACCAGAATTAAAATATACGTTCACAAGCCCACTTGGATCATTTGCAAAATATGGGGCTTTTGGCCAAGTAAGTAAAGTATTTTTTGATACCCGACTAGGGCTAAGTGCAGGATTAAGAACCGACATGAATTCCTTTACAGACCAAGGAAGTGATCCCCTTCAAACCTTATCACCCAGGTTGTCTCTAAGCTATGTTTTATCCGACAAATGGACTTTAAATGGATCAATAGGTCGCTATTATAAATTAGCGCCTTACACTATTTTAGGATTTGCGGATAATAACGGGAAATTGGTCAATAAAAATGCCAAATATCAAGCGAGCGATCATTACGTTGCGGGGCTTGAATATTTAGTGAACGATGGATTAAGATTTACTGCAGAGGCTTTTGTGAAAAATTATAGCCAAGTGCCTATCTCGATCAGCAAGGGGATTTCGTTGGCCAATTTAGGTGGGGATTTCAACGTGCTTGGAAATGAACCCGTGACTACTACGGGAAAAGGAGAGGCCTATGGTTTTGAGTTTTTTGCTCAAAAGAAATTAACGGATAAATTCTTTGGGATACTTTCTTACACATATTACAACAGTTCATATAGCGGTTTAGACGGAGTATTAAAACCAAGCAGTTGGGATAATAGACATTTACTTAGCCTCACCTGGGGATATAAATTTCCTCGCAATTGGGAGTTAGGTTTAAAATTCAGATACCAAGGCGGGGCGCCTTATACTCCTTTTGACGCGCTTGCTTCCCAAGCTAATTTCATGACACAAGGGGGTGGAATTTTCGACTACACACAATTAAATACCCGGAGATTAAGAAGTTTCCATTCAAGCGATGTTCGAATTGACAAGAAATATAATTTAAAATCGATCACCATTGATGTGTTTTTGGATGTGACCAATTGGTACATCGCCGCAGCCGACGCCGTTCCCTATTTTGCGTTTAAAAGAACGGATGATAATAAAGGTTTTGCCACCACCGATGGAAAATCGATACAAACGAACGGAAGCAATGGCATCCCTGTGTTGTTGAACAACGACAAGCCTTCTGTTACGCCTACGTTTGGATTGATTGTAGAGTTTTAAGGTGGGAGTATTGGAATTGGGTCAAAAAATATAAACGCAAAGCTTTTACAAAACCTTTTTTGACTCCTCAATCAAAAGATCCAAATCCGCTTTCATCGCATCGGTTAATTCTCCCACATCACGGCGGGTATATAGGTCGATGTCAAATCCCGTTTTTTGTAACACATACTTCGCGGCTGTCGGATAAGACGTGTGCATCACATCCATGTTGTCTGCAAAAAATGCTTGAACCTTAGCGACCTGCGCTGATTTTCCCGTATCGTTGAAATGCGTGCAAAGCCACACAATTAATTCCGGAAATAAATTTCCTTGGATACAGGAAAGTCCTTTGGCTCCAGCTTGCAAGGATAAAAGTGCATGGCCCATATACGCATCATACAAACCAAAATTATACCCGGCGCCAGCCCGCACTCGAGCCCTCACTTGTTCAATATCCAAGCTGGTATCTTTATGGTAAACCAAACGGCCCGTAGGCAATAAATCTTCCAAAATCTCCACCGTAATTAATCGCTTGTACGGAACAGGACATTCATAAATTCCCAAGGGAATTGCCGGAGTCAAATCCATAAACTGATGCATGCGTTCTAAAAAAACAGCATCCGATTCATGTTCTTGAGTCAAAATATTATTCAGGACAATTACTGCCTGTACACCCAAAGCATGTAATTTTTTCGAAAAATCAGCCATCTGTTCCATGGTCCCTTCGATGGTCCCAGTCGCCACGACAGGCACTCGGCCAGCCGCCGTTTCCATCACCGTTTTCACTACATCTAAACGCTCCTGCTCCGACAATTCATACATTTCACTCGAAAGGCAATTGGCAAATAATCCTTTGGCTCCCACCTGAATGTACATATCGGTCAAGCGCACAAGTCCTTTAAAATCAATATGTCCCGTAGGCGTAAAAGGGGTCAACATAACGGGGATAAATCCCTCGGGTAATTGGCTCATAAACAATTATTTTTTGAAAATTTTTGATAAAACAAATCCGGTCCCTACGATACTTAAGGTTCCTATTACCACCGTCATCTTGGAATCCAATGGCAAACGATACGCCTCAGGTAAATTATCTTTAAAGGAAATCATCGCGATTATTATAACTCCGATGGTCGCTGCAATCTTGGCTTGCCAGTTGACAACATTTTTAGCCAAATAGCCCATCAAGAAAATCCCCAACATACCCCCAGCAAAAATACCAGACAATTTCCACCAGACGTCCAACAAACTTTTTACGCCAATCATACTAATCCCAAACGTGATTCCCATGATTCCCATCACCGCCGTAGCCACATGTAAAATGCGCAATTGCTTTTTCGGTGCTACATCCTTATCCACATAACGCATATAAACATCATTCAAAAAGACGGTCGCCGAACTGTTCATCCCGCTGCTCATCGTACTCATCGCGGCAGATAATAATGCCGCCATCAACAAGCCCAAAAAGCCTGTAGGTATCTGAGTCTTCATGAAAAAAGGCAAAACCTTATCTCCGTAATCGGCGGCCTTTAAGGCTTCGATCGCGATCCCTTTTTCCGCAGCCACTTGCTGTTTTAACTCAAATATTAAGGCTGGATTTTGGCCATAAAAAACATACAGCGCGGTGCCGATCAGAAAAAACATAAAGGAAACAGGCAGAAAATACATCGCACATAGCCAAACACTTTTGGCCGCATCCTGCGTATTTTTTGCGGTATGATATCGCTGAATATAATTTTGATCAATGCCGAAATTGGTCAAATTGATAAAAAATCCATACATCAAAACCACCCAAAAAGAACTGGTGGAAAAATCCAAAGAGAAATCCCCTAGGTCAAATTTATGCTCTGCCACACCCGTTTCAACCACTTGGCTTATGCCCACTTGAGAAAAAATAATCCCCAAAATCAACAAAGCCCCCATGGTCTTGATGACCGCTTGGATCACCTCCGTCCAGATCACCGCTTCCATGCCGCCAAGGACCGTGTAAAAAATAATGCATAAACCAGATACGATGATAATCAATCGCATGTCTAATCCTGTAAGCGCATTCAGCGTCAAAGCAATGCCATAAAATATGGTTCCCATGCGGGCCAATTGGGTCATGATAAAACACAACATGGCATAGGTCCGCGCCCAAGATCCAAAACGTTTTTCTAAGTGAGTATAGGCGCTAATCTCGCCACTATTTCGATAAAAGGGTACAAAATAACGGGTGGCCACAAAGGCGGCAAATGGGATGGAAAGACTGAAAACAAAGGGATTCCAATTGCTTCCAAACGATTTTCCAGGATCCCCTAAAAAGGTAATCGCACTTAAAAAAGTCGCGTAAAAACTGAGGCCAAGCGCCCATCCAGGGATAGATCCTGATGCCGTAGTAAACTGCTCGGAACTTTTGTTTTTTCTGGAAAAATAAAAACCGATCGACACCATCGCGATTAAATAGGCAATAATGATCAGGAGGTCTAAGATGGGAAGGCTCATATTATAATTGGATTACCACGTGCTTAATTTTCTCACGCTTCCATGTATACGTAATGTGAATTTTACCATCCTTTGTTTGAATGACCGCTGGATAGGAGAACTCTGCTTTTGGTTCATTTTCTAGTACTGAAATCTCATCCCATTTCTGCCCATCTTTTGAGATCGCGACATTAAGTGGCGAGCGTCTTCCGCCCCAGGCTTGGGATTCTTTGGTTACGTGATTGTACACAAGTACATGTCGGCCATCCTGTAAGGTCACCGCATCAGTCCCTGAATTCGGGTTAGGTAATGAAGTTGCTTTTAGCGCCGACCAAGTTTTTCCTTGGTCGACTGAAAAGGATTCTAAAATCAGCCCATTTTTACTCCGACAAAGCAATTGCAAACGGTCGTCGGGTAGAAATAAAACGCTGGGCTGAATCGCAGAAAATTCTTTTCCATCATTGATCGCTTCGGTGCGAGACCAGGTACGGCCGCCATCTTTAGTCATCTCAAAATGTACCCGCCAGCCCTGATCTTCCGAAGAAGTAGGACATAACATGGTTCCATTCTTTAACATCACGGGTTTATTTTTAATCGGCCCATAAATGCCATCTGGCAATTTTTCCGCGGCAGACCAAGTTAATCCATTGTCTTTCGAGCGTTTTAACATTCCCCACCAAGTAGAAGGTGTGGGACCCACTTTATAGAATAAGATCAATTCGCCTTTTGGCATTTTAAATAATACGGGATTCCAAGTTGGGTAGCGCAAAGATTCATTTTGAACTCCATTCGCCACTTCCACCGGTGCTGTCCATTTTCCTTTTTCCAATCGGCTTACCCAAATTCCCACATCCTTATCTTTTTCGGCGGTTCCTCCAAACCAAGAAGCAATGATTCCCCGTGGAGTTTCTTCCAGGGTGGAAGCATGGCAAGAAGGGAAGGGTGCCTTTTCGTAGATAAACTCCGAAGTGATTTTTTGCGCAAAAATTGGCTGCATGAATATGCAAAATGCAAAAGCTTGAATATATTTAATCATGGTTTAAATAGGTTTATTCGCAAGTTAGAAAAAAATAAATGATACTTAAAGGAATGTTTCACACACATTTTCTATCGTCAAAATTCAACATATCTCTTAAATAATAACTAAATTAAAAAAACATTTGGGTAAAGAAGAATAACAAACATTAGATTAAAATTTGAGTTATCATGTATTAATTCAATAATTTTTATATATTTATTTCGTAAAAATCAGTAAAAATGAGATACTTAATTTTAGCGATTAGCCTATTGATCATCGCGTGTCAGAGCAAAGAGCATCCCAACATAAAGCTTACGGAGGAGCATCAAAAAGCATTAAATTCCATTCAAGTGATGGATGGATTTGAAGTAGAATTAGTGGCCGCTGATCCCTTAATCGCAGATCCAGTGGCGATGGAAATCGACGAAGATGGCAATTGGTACGTATTAGAAATGTCGGGCTATCCATTAGACTTAAGCAAAAAAGGACACGTTAAAAAGTTGGTGGACACGAATCAAGACGGCTACCCAGATAAGAGTATTTTATTTGCCGACAGCCTTACGCTTCCGATGGGAATCATGAATTGGAAAAAGGGAATTTTAGTCGCAGATTCGCCCAACATCCTTTATTTAGAAGATACGGATGGAGATAATATAGCCGATAAACGAGAAGTGATTTTGACGGGATTCTCTTTATCAAACCCGCAACATAATATGAATAGCCCAAAATTTGGGATAGACAATTGGATTTATTTAGGCCATTCGGGAGCCATCAATTCCTTCAGCTATGAAAATATTTTTGGAGATAAAGGAAAAGAAATCACTTTCGCTGGCAATCCCAATGCTCCTAAATTACCACAAAACGGGAATGGCCGAAATGTTCGTTTTAAGCCTGGCTCATTTGAGATCGAGTCCTTATCTGGGGAGACTCAATATGGACATACGACGGATCCGTGGGGCCGACGTTTTTATACCGATAATGCCGACCACCTTTTTCATGAAGTGATCGACGCGCGCTATGTAAATGCCAACAAAAACTTAGTGATTTCTGAGGCCATGTCGAAAATTCCAGATCATGGAGATGCGTGTGAAGTGTATCCCATTTCAGAAAATCCAAATCATCAATTGCTCACCGACATCGGCGTGGTGTCTTCCAGTTGCAGTGTGACTTGGTATGATGGCGGGGCTTTTGGAAAAGACTTTAAAAATGTAACCTTCATAGGCGAGCCCACACACAACCTGGTTCATGCCGACATCATTGAGTCAAAAGGCGCTACTTTTTCAGGCAAAAGACTCCTAGAAAAAAAGGAATTTTTAGCGTCAAAAGATCCATGGTTTCGTCCTGTTAATTTTTACGTAGGCCCTGATGGAGCGCTTTATGTGGTTGATTATTATCGCCAATTGATTGAGCATCCGGAGTGGATGTCGGATGAGGTAAATAAAAGTGGGGCATTGTATAACGGATCAACGAAAGGCCGAATATACCGCGTAACTAAGAAAGGAAGCGATCCGATGGATTGGATGAAATCTGTCCGCTTGAGTGAAAAATCTTCGGAGGATTTAGTGAAATTATTAAGCCATGAAAATGGTTGGTTTAGAAAAACAGCCCAACGACTTTTATTTCAAAGAGGCGATAAAAATATAGCTTCTGCTCTGTCCGATGTAGTCCGTTCTGATGCGGAATATGGTCCTGTCGCAGCATTATGGTTGCTCCACGACTGGGGAATTTTAAGTCCAAAAGATCTTGAATATGCCTTAAAATCGGGTTTAGAAGGGGTTCGTGAAAATGCCTTGCAACTCGCAGATCGCATGATGCAAAAGCCTGGTTTTAAAGGAAACTTAGCGTTAAATGAGTCCTTAATTAAATTAGCTGACGACCCTTCTGCCCGTGTCAGATTTCAGTGGATATGCTCGTCGAGCTATTTAAGTCTACCTAAAATGGCTGAATTAAAAGCAAAGATTTTGACCAAGGACATCGATGATCATTGGACTGGAATCGCGGCGATAGCCTCATCACAAGGTGCAGAATATGAATTATTAAAATTTAGCACAAAGGCTATGGGAGCCACAGCTAGCGAGGGAAAATCTGAATTTTTGGGATACCTAGCCGCTACTTTAGTGAAGAAGGGAGATACTGAATTTTTAAATTTAGCCATAGACAACAATCCTAAAAATGACTGGTGGCAGGCCGCCATTTTAAAAGGGGTAGCCGAATATGTGCATGAAACACACTCTGAACTTAGTTTATCTGAAACTCAAAAAGAATCCATCGCACGTTCATTTTATGCAACTGAAAACAATGAATTGAGGGGGTCAATTATTCGCATATTTGCCAACAGCACCTTGCCGAAAAATGCCTCCATCATTGCTGAGGGAAATAAAAAAGCGAGTATATCTGCCAACAAAGAATTGCAAGCCAGTTCATTAAAGTTGGCCGCCTTATCTAAAACACCCGCAATAGAAGCGCAACTCGTGGGCCTATTAAACCAAAAAAATCCGGAACATTTACAGGTTGCCGCCATCACGTCCTTGCCTAAAATTTTAAAGCCTGCCGATTTAATAGCAATCAATCGAGCGTATTCTTCTATGGCACCCAAGGCTAAAAAAGAATGGATTAAATACATGCTTTTCAATGATACCTACATCACCACCTTGCTCAAGGAGGTTGAAAAAAATAACATCCCCAAAAGCGATTTGGCTTGGCCACAGTTTGTCGAGTTAATGAATTATTACGAGAAGGGAGTTCGCGCTTTTGCGAGAAAAGTTTTGGCCATCGCAGAAGATCGAAAGGCTATTTTACAGAACTATTTGCCGGCGGCGGAAATGGCCGGAAACGCAGATAACGGAAAGAAAGTTTTTGAGGCGAATTGTACTACATGCCACATCATTAAGGATGTAAAAGGCGTGGAGTTTGGGCCTAATTTGTCGACGTTGAAAAGCAGAAATGCCTTATCTATTGTCACAGAAATCATCAATCCGAATAATTCCATTGCCGATAAATATGGCCAATGGGAAGTGGAGATGACGGATGGAAGTCGATTAACGGGAATTATCACCTCAGAAAATAATCAATCCATCGCATTAAAATTAATGGGTGGAACGGTTCAAAACATCGAAAAGACTCGAATTAAATCGAAGCGAGATATGCGTGTTTCAGCTATGCCTAATGGCTTAGAAGGTAACATCAATCTGAAAGCTATGGCTGATTTACTCGCTTATATTAAGAAATAAAACGATGGGCGAAGCTCGACACTTCGCCCATTTAATTTATTTTTTCCAGGTTTCTTTTTCAGAAATTTCACCTGTTTTTTTATTCTTCAAAATCACTTTTTTATCCCCGTTGGGCAAAATTTCGTCCTTGATAAACCAATGTTCCGCATCATATTCTTGAAACACCGACGGTTTTTGTACGCCTGTTTGACCGCGCCAAACGGGTAAATTCACCGGCTCCCATAATTTAGTTTTGGCTGATTTGTAAGCTGCATCCACGATGGCGTTCACTACATATCCATCGTAAAAAGTTTCACGCGGTTGAACTCCTTTTTCAAATGAATCAAACATGTCATTAAACATGGTCGGGTAGCCTAATTCATGCGCCTCATCCCCCACGGGAAATTGCCAACCGCTTGTCGATTCTGCCTTTTCCGCCACATAATCCGTACCCGCACCGGTGGTAAACATTTCAAAACCTGTGCGTAAAAATGAATTCACCCAAATCGTTCCTTCGGTTCCCATCACCTCATCTCTTAAATCCATGCCTCCACGAAAAGTCCAAGAAACTTCAAATTGGCCTATCGCTCCATTCTCATATTTCACTAATCCGATCGCATGATCCTCCGCGTCGATCGGCTTCACTTGGGTGTCGGCCCAGCACATCACCTCGACAGGCAAAATATCTTTCCCGATAAAATTTCGTGCAATTTCAATGCAATGGCAACCTAAATCCAACACGGCTCCACCCCCTGCTTTCTCGATATCCCAAAACCAATCGGAATGCGGACCTGGATGCGTTTCCCTCGACTTCGCCCAAAGTACTCGGCCTATGGAACCAGCTTCCACACTTTTCACCGACTTTAAAAATTTGGGGGTATAACAAAGATCTTCTAAATATCCAGCAAAAACGCCAGCTTCCTCACAGGCCAATGTCATCCGCAATGCCTCCGCGGCAGTCCGACCTAATGGCTTGGTGCATAACACCGCTTTTTTATGTTTCACACAAAGCATCACCGCCTCCTCATGAAGGTAATTAGGCAAAGCAATCACTACAAATTCCGTCTCCGCATGGGCGATGGCCTCTTCCATTTCAGTAGTAAAATGTGCAACTTGATAGTCCGTCGCAAAGCGAATCGCCGTTTCTTTTTTACGTGCATAAACTACGGTGACTATATCTTTTCCGCGTCTGCCGCAAAGGGATTCTGCATAAAATCGGCCGATGAAGCCCCCTCCTAAAATACATACTTTAGCCATAATCTTTTTTAATTAAATAATGCGTTGACTATTTTTAAATCGATGGCATGCGCTTGAGCGGCATCCATCGTTTGCACTGTTTTAGTTTCGAGGCATTGCTCGATAACTAAATGCGGTTTTATTTTTTGTTTTTTTAATTCTTTGGCAAAGCGAACATAATCAATGTCACCTTTCCCTGAAAAGGTTTCGGTCCATATTCCGTTTTGGGACTGTCGAATATGCAAGGCCACAATCCTATTTCCATACGTTTTTAATGTATCAAAAACCGTTTGTTCTGAGTTTCCAGCACCCCGATAAACCCAATGTACGTCCATACAAAAAGCAAGATTTTCGGGTTTTGTATGTTGCAAAACATAGTGAAATTCCCGAGCACTTTCCCGAAACTCCACATCATGGGTATGGTAGGCTAGCGTGATTCCTCTTTGTTTTAATTGACTTCCAAGTATATTCAGTTTTTCCACTTGGCATGCGAGTTCTGCATCACTTTTACGGGCTCCATTTTTTAATGGACTTGGGTTCGTCACGAAGATCTTGGTCCCTTCCGATTTCAATCGGTCTGCAATCGCTAAGATTCGTTGGATCGATAAATCAGCTTCCTTCGGCTCATGCAAAATGCTGCCCACATAAATGGAAGGCAGAGAAATATCGTATTTTTTTAAGGCAGGAATTAACTTATTTAAATCGTCTACATGTCCGATGGATGGCTCCAAAGCCTTCAAACCTGAACGCGCATAGTCTTGAATACAAGCATCCCAATCTTGGCCCCAAACTTTCCCAGCTCGTTGGTAAAAAGTAATCCAATTGTAACCGTTACTAGAGATGGCTTTTTGCGCTGGACTTGGATAAAAAAGCGAGGCTCCTACTGGCAACATGAGTAAAAATTCGCGTCTAGAAAATGGCTTCGTCATCATTTGAATGAAAGAGTAATTTCCTTTTCTTTCAATAGAAAATCGGCCTGATTAACTTCCTTTTTCCCGCTGGCAAGCAAGGCTCCATCAGGCACCATCGCTACCGGCGTAATGCAAGAGGTGTTTTTTTCCCTGAACGGAATATTGTGGGCAAGGTTGTAGGCAGAAATGACAGACCAACGGGCCGTATCAGAAAGATTTGCTTCGGAGCGATGAAGGACATTCGGGTGGAAAAACAGAACGTCTCCCGCTTTTAATTCACAGTAAATAAGCTCTGAAACTTTTTCCGCTTCTTGGACAAAATCCATGTCGGCACCTTGTTGCTCCCCCGCAAAATGATGCTCGATTCTTTGCATTTTATGGGTGCCTTTCAAAACTTGCAAACATCCATTTTCGATGGTAGCATCCGTCAAAGCGACCATCACTGAAACCATATCTTCGGGATATAGAAATCCATTTTTATACCAATAACCATAATCTTGATGCCACTCCCAAGCGCCTCCAACTCGAGGTTCTTTTTGCATTACTTTTGAGTGAAAATGGCATACTTCGCCGGGTCCTAGCAGGCTTTGAACTCCTTGAACTAGTCGCGCGCAACGAGACATTAAACCGAAAGAATCATCCCCTGCCGTAAACCAAAGCGTTAGTTTTGTTTTCTTTCCGTTTTGATCATTTAGGTCAAATGAGTTGCTGACCACTGAGTCATCCGTCGCCACACCGTACAATAGGTCAATTTCTGATTGATTAAACATGCCAGGAATTTGGACATAACCATCCTGATGATAGGAGTCGATTTGAGCTGGGGTCAACATATGATATAATTAGGTTTAGCGATGCCAAATTAATAAATAATATCAGTATTTAATGCGCTTGATGAATTCTTAATTTGGGGCCTTTACCTCTGCCTGATTGACGGGTTGGACTGCATTCACGGTAGTCGCTGAACTATTTCCTACTGCTGTATTTGCTGTGGGAGCCGTAGGCGCAGTCGCTGGACTTGTTTGTAAAGTGCTCGTTGGCGAAGCTTGAGGTTTTACTTCAGGGACTACGGCGGGCGTAGTTGTTGGTGCACTCGTTTGCAAAGGACTCGTCGACGAAGCTTGTGGTTTATTGTCAACTTTTACCTCTGGAGCATTGGCCGGTGTTAATGGCGTCGCAGGAGCTTTGGTCTCCAAGCTTGGTTTTACCTCTGTAGCAGCGGGTTCAACTTTAACCTCGGGTTTAGGATCTGGGATAGATTCTAACACCATCACCCAGTCCAATCCGTAGCCTTTCGTAGGTGGGGTGAACGTCTGAATCCCGGTATTATTGATGTTGTTTTTGCTTGACTTTTCTCCTGTCCTTGGGTTGACCCAAAAGTAGGCCGATTTTTCACCGGGTATTTGACCCATTTTGAGACGGAATCTTTTCCCTATGCACGAGTACACAAAAACATAATCTTTACCACGGGTGGCTTGAATGCGTTCGCCGGGTGTTTCATCGGACTCAATTAAAATGGATTGGTCAGGGATTCGGTCGAGCATGGATTTAGATTCCATTAATTCTCGGGCAAATTTCATTTGGTTTGCACCAGGTAAATCTAAGGCGATTTTCCATGGAAAATGGGGGCCATTAATTCCGACACGTGTGGAATCATACATTTGCCACACATCATGGCAGCCATAGGTATGACCAAATGCGCCAGCAAATAAATCTAAGTAGGCATATTTTCTGATGTCGTAAGCACTAGAGGTCCCCAAATCTTTCGCATTAAAACAAACGGGATGATCTTCGTACATCGGTTCGCCGTCGATGATCGGCTTAAAGGGGGCCTTGTTATATAAAGTCGCTATTTTTAAATAATGCTCTTGATCTCGGCAGTGACCATTTTGAAACATATTGAAATCGAGCCAATCGCTTTGATGAAACCATTCGGCTGAACCTAGGGCATTAGGTTGTGGATGAAAACTCATCAGGACCTTATTGGGCCCACCGGCGCCGGCGCTAACTCCTTCAGCTAAAGCATTCCAAATTTCTATTTGTTGGGCATTCTTAGGATTACGATCCCCGCCCATAATCCAAATCAAATTAGTCTTTTTTTCAAAACGCTGGCCGATCCATTTTCCGTAGAAATTTGCGTTTTTGGCATTAAAAATTTCGGGTCCTTTTCCCCAGGTCGACTTGTCCACTTTGTCACCCCACGTCGGAAGGAGTGCAATAGTGAGCCCAAATTTGCCCGCAATGGTAATTAAACTATCTACGTGCGCAAAATATTTTTCATTGGGTTTTGTGGGGTCTAAATCGATGAGGGGCAAGTCACCATTGGCATTCGGTGTTTGCAATCCATCCAATTCCGCAAAGGCCACCGCTTGGATCACAGTGAATCCTTGCTCACTTCTTTTCTTGAAATAATAGGAAGCATCTTCTTTGGAAAGTCGATGAAAAAGTTCCCAGGCTGTATCTCCAAGCCAGAAAAATGGCTTACCCTCTCGTGTGATAAATCGACGATTTTCGCTTACTTGAAACTGTCCAAAAGTACTTGTGGACCATGTTAAAATAAAAACAAAAACGAATAATAAGCGAATCATGTAAATCGATTTGGTTTGCAAATTTAAATGAAATTACACAATTATTAGAAAAACGAATTTTAATTTAAGAAGTGGAACTCCTGTAGATCAAATGTTTCATCATTAGAGGATTGAAAAGCCACCCATTCCCTTTCAAATTGTTTCATCTCTGAGACGCTCATCTTTTTATGCAAGCAAATATGAGTGCCCAATTCCATATTGAGGTAAATGCGAATCTCATCTAATTCAAATACAATGGTCCAGTCTTGAGAACGAATAAAAAAATTAGCTGGTAAAATCCAGGCTTGGCCATGATTTATTCGTGTGGGCATACCATAATTTTTTTCCGGATTAGGATTAAAAAATAGTCCTGTTTCCCACAATTGAGTTTGTGTTGTACTATTCATTGATTTATTATTTCTACTTAGATGACGGAGTTTATAATTAATATAATTTAGGCTGAAAATTAAAATAAATAAATATTTAATCTAACCTTTCTTGTACTATATCATAAAATTGGTACAAAATAACCAAGCTGTTAACAGATAAATAATAACAATAGTTATCAAATTTAATCGATTTATTAACACTGTTCATTATATTTGCGATGTAAATAAAAGCGATGGGAATTTTAGAAAGAAAAGAGAAGCAAAGGGATGAAATCAGGAAAATGATTTTGGAAGCTTCCATGCAATTATTTGTCAAGGAGGGTTTTGAAAACGTATCGATTCGTAAAATTGCCGATCTGGTTGAATATAGCCCGACTACCCTGTACATTTATTATAAGGATAAAAATGAAATCTTATTTCACCTCTGTGAGATGGGATTCGAGCGAATGATTGCCAGTAATTTGGCGCTAGTTCAAATTGAAAATCCGATTGACCGATTGTATTTATTAGGCGAGAACTACATCAATTTTGGTTTAGAGAATCCTGAATATTATGATTTAATGTTCATACAAAATGCTCCCATGAAAACGATTAGAGAGCAAAATTTGGGGCATTGGCCTAACGGAGATGTCGCGTTAGAAACCTTAAAACATATTATTCAAGAGTGTATGGATAAGGAATTAATTCCGAAAGGCGATGTCGCCACCATATCCATGGCAGTCTGGGCGGTGGCCCACGGACTGGTCTCGTTGGCAATACGCCAACGATTAGAGCGCCTGGTAGAACCGGATAAAGTAGTACAATCCATGCATGAGTCTATTCGTTGGATGATTAATACACTGAAAAAAGCCTAAGAAAATGAAGTTACCTTTAAGTCTATTCCTTTTATTAATGCCCTTTGCCTGCATCTTGGGCCAAAAGTCCATTTTGGATGAATACATCGAAATGGGATTTCAGCAAAATATTGTCGTCCAACAAAAACTTATTTCGGCGGAAAAGGCCCTTTTGTCTTTGCAATCCGCACAAAGTCTTTATCAGCCGACGTTTGCTTTTCAAGGAGGATATCAAACGGGTGAAGGAGGACGAAGCATTTCATTTCCGGTAGGCGACATGCTCAATCCGGTATATGCCACGCTAAACCAGTTGACAAAAAGCTCCGCCTTTCCTCAAATCGCTAATGTAGAAACGAACTTCTTCCCGCGTAATTTCTATGATGTGAAACTGACGAGTGTAATGCCTATTTACAATCGGGATATCTCCATCAACAAAGAAATTCAAAGTCAAACATTGGGTATTCAAAAAGCGGATATTCAAGTGTATAAAAGGGAGTTAGTCAAAAATATTAAGACAGCCTACCTCAATTATTTGATGGCCCATAAGGCGATTGGCATCTATCAAAATGGATTGCTTTTGGCCCAAGAAGGAAAGAAAATAAATGAGAAATTATTGGCCAATGGCAAGGGCTTGCCCGCCTACATTCTTAGATCGGAAAACGAGGTGGTCCAAATAGCCTCCCAATTATCTGAAGCCGAAAAACAAGCAGAATCAGCCAAAATGTATTTCAATTTTCTGCTAAATCGCGAATTGCAAACGGAGATTAAAACGAATTTTGATGAGCAAGAAGCTTTAGACATTTTGAAAAAAAATCAAATCGCTGAGGTAGATCAAAGAGAAGAATTGGGCATGCTGAAACAGGCCATTTCATTACAACAGTCCGTCGTAAAAATGAATGAGAGCTTTTATTTACCTAAATTAAATGGCTACTTAAATTTAGGTTCTCAATCGTCCAACTGGGATTTCAATCAGAAATCCACCTACTATTTATTGGGCATGCAAGTAGACATTCCGATCTTTTCTGGCAAGCGAAATTTGAACAAAATAAAGCAGTCGGCGATGGACGTTGACATGGCTAAAAAATCACTCGACCTAACCAGCAAACAAGTAAGTTTGGCCCTACAAATCGCTCAAAAAAACCTGACACAAACATGGATGGCTTTTCGGGCCAGCCAGAAGCAAATCGACGTAGCGAATACTTATCAGAAGTTGATCGACAAAGGCTATAAAGAAGGGGTAAATACGTATATAGAAACATTAGATGCGAGAAGTCAATGGACGAATGCGCATTTGGTATTGAATATAAATCAATTTAAAATTTTAATAGCCGCAGCCCAAGTAGAGCGAGAAGCGGCCTCCTATCCGTTAAAAAATGAATAATATGAATCTGATCAAATACATATTTCCAAGCATTATTTTGGTCTTTTGCCTATCCGCCTGCGGGAAGAAAAAGGCAGAAGAAACCAACATCGCATCTGATGTGATTCCGGTTAAAGTCATCGAGATAAATCAGGAATCCATAGGTCAAACGATCCACGCTTCGGGCGTTTTTACCACGGAGGATGAAACCTATTTAGGGTTTAAAATTGGCGGTGTCATCCAACACATTTTGGTTAAAGAGGGGGACGCTATTAAGTCGGGCCAATTGTTAGCCACCTTAAATTTGACTGAGATCAAGGCACAAGTACAACAAGCTCAGATTGGTTTGGAAAAAGCGGAACGCGATTTTACGAGGGCGGGAAATTTATATAAAGATAGTGTGGCAACCTTGGAACAATTCCAAAACAGTAAATCTGCTTTGGATCTAGCCAGGCAACAAATTTCAGTGTTAAAATTCAATCAAAATTATGCGGAAATCAGAGCAGTAAAATCCGGATATGTCTTGAAAAAATTTGCCAATGATGAACAGGTCGTTGGCCCAGGAACCCCAATCCTCCAGATTAATGGAGCAAACAAAGACAATTGGGTATTGAAAGTCGGTCTAAGCGACCAAGATTGGTCGTCCGTTTCCCTCGGCGACCGCGCCTCAGTGACCATTGACACAGAAAAAGAGCAGAATTTCTCGGCAAACGTCGTGGCAAAATCAGAAGGGGTTGATCCGATTACGGGGACTTTATGGGTCACGTTAAAAACGAAAGGAATCCCCTCAAAAAAGATTGCTTTGGGGATATTTGGAAAGGCCAACATCCTACCGAATAAAAAAATAATGGCTTGGGTTGTACCCTTTGACGCCATCATCGATGGAAATCAAAATCAAGGGTTTGTGTTTGTCACTACAGATGGAAAAACAGCTGAAAAACGACCCGTTAAAATTAGCCAAATAGAGCATGGGAAAGTGTTAATTTCCGAGGGATTATCGGGCGTTAAGGGAATTATTACCAGCGGAAACGCCTATTTAAATGATGGTTCGGCCATTAAAATAATTCGCTAATCATCATGAAGATATCCAATTACGCCGTCAAAAATTATCAATTTACCCTCATCATATTCTTAATGATTGTGGTGGTCGGGATCAGTACGGTCTTAACGATGCCGCGTGCGGAAGACCCAGAAATGAATGCGCCGCAGTATCCCATCATTGTGGTTTATCCAGGTACGAGTCCAGAAGATTTAGAGGAAATGGTGGTAAAGCCCATCGAAAAAAAATTGTTCGAATTAGAAGATATCAAACGGATTAATACCACGATTTCAGATGGAGTGGTGATTATGGCGGTTTACTGTAAATACAGTGTAGATGTAGATGAAAAGTATAGCGAATTAGTTCGGGAAATTAACAGCCTGAGTGCTGAATTACCAAAAGATATTGTTAGGCTAGAGGTACAAAAAGTGACGCCTACCGGCACGAATGTTTTACAAATGGCTTTGGTGTCCAATAATGCGCCACAGAATAAATTGAAAATATTTGCTGAACAATTGGAAGAAGATTTAGAAAAGGTCCCCGGATTAAAAAAAGTGACTGTTTCAGGGTTGCCCGAGGAGTTTGTGAAGGTTGATTTAAACATCGAAAAAATGGCCCAAATGATGATCACTCCAGATCGTGTTTTACAAGCCATTCAAAGTGAAATCGCCAATATTCCTGGAGGAAATTTAGTCGAAAACAACAAATCATTTAACATTAAAACGAGTGGGCATTATACCAACATCGACGAAATTAAAAATACAGTGGTGTTTGCCTTTCAAGGCAAAAACGTTTTGTTACAAGATGTGGCAGCAGTCTATTTTAGTTATGGCGCCAACAAACATATTACTCGAATCAATGGCAACCGTTGTGTGTTTGTTTCTGCGGCTCAAAAAGCGGATGAGAACATTGCCAACACGCAAAAAGCTTATCTCCCCGTCATTGAAAATTTCAAAAAAACCTTGCCATCTAATATTGATTTGGTGGTTAATTTTGACCAGGCCAACCAGGTTAACGAAAGACTCAGTGGTTTATTTAAAGACTTTTTGATTGCCATATTGTTGGTCGCCATAACGCTTCTGCCTTTGGGAATGCGAGCCTCTTTAATCGTGATGATTTCCATTCCACTTTCTCTCGCGATAGGAATCATAATGTTGAATTTATTGGGCTATAGTTTGAACCAATTAAGCATTGTGGGTTTTGTGGTTGCCTTAGGATTATTAGTGGATGACAGCATCGTGGTCGTTGAAAATATCGAACGCTGGATGCGCGAAGGCCACTCAAGGCTAGACGCTACCTTAAAAGCCACCAACCAAATAGGCATGGCGGTATTAGGGTGTACCGTGACATTAATTGTCGCCTTTATGCCGCTGGTATTTTTACCTGATTCCTCTGGAGATTTTATTAGAAGTCTACCTATGGCGGTTATTTCCTCCATTTTAGCTTCCTTGTTGGTCTCCCTAACCGTCGTACCCTTTTTATCTAGTCGGATTTTAAAAAATCATGAGGGCAATCCTGAAGGCAATATTTTCATGCGATTAATCAAAAAAATGATTTCAGGAAGCTATACCAAACTCCTTGACATAGCGATTAAAAAACCAGTCATTACGCTATTAATTGCCTTAAGTATATTTATTGCATCCTTGCAATTGTTTCCCGTGTTAGGTTTTAGTTTATTTCCCTCTTCTGAAAAACCTCAGTTTTTAGTCAATATTTTCAGCCCGATGCAATCCAATATTGCCTATACAGATTCTATTTGCAAAAAAATTGAACACGAATTAAAGTTGGTCCCCGAGGTCCAATACGTGTCATCCAATGTAGGAAAAGGCAATCCAAGAATCTATTATAATGTTATTCCTCTAAATGAGCGAAGTGATTACGCTGGGATATTTGTCCAACTCAAAGAAGGGACAGGAGCTGATCGGAAAATGGAGATTATAGACCAACTTAGAAGCCAATGGACCCCATATCCGGGAGCTAAAGTGGAGGTAAAAGATTTTGAGCAGGGCCCACCGGTCATTGCGCCTGTCGAAGTGAGAATTTTGGGAAAAAACATCGATACCCTTCGAATTTTAGCGGGTAAAGTCGAAAATTTATTAGCGAAAAACAAAGCCAGTATTTACATCAATAACCCTTTAAAAAATCTGAAATCGGACATCCGTGTCGACATTGACAAAACTAAAGCGAGCATGTTGGGCATCCCCACGGTCAGTATCGACCGAATGGTTCGAATGGTTATTTCGGGATTTGACCTGGGGAAAATGACGGATGTAGATGGGAATGAGTTTACGATCCAGGTTTCTAAGCCCCATTCAAATCAACCAGACCTCCGTGTTTTTGATGATTTATATGTCAACAATGTTCAAGGAGCCGCCATCCCATTATCCCAAGTTGCCCAGTTGAGGCTAGAGACTTCCCCACAAAGTATCAGTCATTTAAATAAATCCCGTGTGGTTTCCGTGAGTTCTTTTGTTAAAAAAGGATTTCTAAATTCAGAGGTGATTACTGAAGTGGAGGCCTCCTTAAACAGTATAAAATTACCCCTGGGGTATCACTTCCAAATGGGCGGAGAAGTGGAAAGTCGCAATGATTCATTTGGCGGATTTGAGACCATTATCCTAGTGACTATTTTTATATTTATCGCCGTGCTAATCCTAGAATTTGGCACTTTTAAAAGTACGTTAATTGTGCTATCGGTGATCCCATTAGGCATAGTAGGAGCCTTATTAGCCCTCTATTTTACGGGAAATTCGATGTCATTTGTCGCAACGATCGGCATGATTGCATTAGCCGGTATTGAAGTAAAAAATACCATATTGTTGGTGGACTTTACGAACCAATTAAGGCGAGAAGGAATGCCGATGGAAGAAGCGATTCGGGAAGCTGGAGAGGTTCGATTCCTGCCCATTATCTTAACCACATTTACGGCAATAGGTGGCTTAATTCCAATCGCGATTTCGACTAATCCATTGATTTCTCCTTTGGCCATCGTGATGATTGGTGGACTGATTTCATCCACCCTTTTATCCCGAATAATCACTCCGGTTGTTTATAAATTGATCCCGCCGAGGGTTTAATTGAAAAAATTTAATAATTTGGTCTATCTAAACCTATAAAAAATGCTTTTAACGATCGCCCTTAGCTTATTAAGTTTTGTTCCTGCAGATTCTTTGACACATCAGCTCGTGGTAGGTTCCTACACACAAACTGGAAATCCTGGCATTGAAGTCTTTGACGTCAGCCTCCAAAGTGGAAAATCAAGAAAAGCCTACGATTTGAAAGCGCCTGCCGCATCGTTCCAACATATTTCTGCGGATGGCCAATATTTATATTCTATTACGGAGGAAGCGGGAGGTAAGTCGGCCGTTAGTTCATTCGTAAAAAATGCAAAAGGCCAATTTGAGAAAATAAATTCAAGCTTAACCGTCAGCCCTGGTCCCTGTTATGTTTTATACCGAGAGGCGAGCAAAACCTTGTATTTGGCCAATTATTCCGGTGGAAGTTTAAGTATTTTTAAAACATTTGAGGGCCGTATTTCTCCCATTGTTCAGCTCATCCAATATACAGGATCAAGCGCTCATCCGTCGCGGCAAAAGCAACCACATGCACACATGGCCATCCTTTCTCCTGATCAAAATTACCTCTATGTGAATGATTTGGGGACGGATAAAATATACCAACATAAAATTTTTGCGGATGGAACATTGGAAGAAAAATTTACAGCCACAACCGTTCCGGCGGGCCAAGGTCCTCGGCATTTAATATTTAACAAAGCTGGCACTAACGCCTATTTGATTACCGAATTAAAGGGGCAGGTCGATGTGTTTAAAGTAAGCGACAATCAATTAAATTTAGTTCAAACATTGGATGCAGATACGGCAAAATCTCCAGATAAAGGAAGTGCCGATATTCACCTATCCCCTAATGAGAAATGGCTAATCAGTTCTAATCGGATCAGTTCCAATGAGCTAACTATTTTCGCCGTGCAAGCCGATGGGCTATTAAAAAAAGTGAAACATTTGACTGTTGCGCGCAAACCTAGGAATTTTAATTTCGACCCAACAGGCCATTTTGTCTATGTGGCGAGTCAAGATGATCATAAAGTGGAAGTATATTCCTTTAACGATCAAACAGGGGAATTAACAAATACGCACCAAGACATTATGGTGCAGGCACCTGTCAGCCTGCATTTCATTGAAAAAGAAATCAATGCAGAAGCACAAATCAAAGCGTTAAAAATAGCATTGAAAGCGCCTACAACTCCCATGGCCAATTACATAAAATGTGTGGTTTCTGGAAAAATGGTTTATTTATCTGGGCATATTCCAGACAAACCTGAGGGTGGCCAGGTGGTTGGAAAATTGGGTAAAGAACTCAGTGTTGAGCAAGGTCAAGCAGCGGCAAGGCTCGTGGGCGTTAATTTACTATCAACCCTAAAGGCAAACATTGGTGATTTAAATCGGGTGAAAAGAATTGTAAAAGTGAATGGATTTGTGAATTCAGAATCTAATTTTACCCAACAGCCTGTCGTGATGAATGGGTTCTCTAATCTGATGGTAGAGATATTTGCAGAACGTGGCCGACATACCCGTTCAGCTATCGGCGTGAATGTGTTGCCTAATAATGTGGCCGTGGAAATCGACATGGTGGTGGAGTTAAAGTAGCCACCATATTGAATAAAATTTAGCTGCAGAGAATGAACTATTTAATTTATTTTGCCAGGAACAGCGCGTCCTACAATGCCTGATTCAGCTCCACGGTCGCCTCCTTCATGGTATTCGGCATCCTCATTGACATCCCAAACGTCGTATAATTGACTGCCTGAAATAATATTTTTAGCGGCTAGCATAGCGGTCATCATGCTATGGTCTTGATTATTGTATTTATGCATTCCGTTTCGGCCTACTAAATATAATCCTGGATAGGAATTAAGTCCTTCGCGAATGTCTAACAAATGCTCTTTATAATCTTGGTCATAAACAGGATAGGCTTTTGGTTGGCGTACCACATACCCATCCACAACCGAATTCTCTTTAGTTAATCCTATTTGGGAGATTTCCTTTTTTCCCAATGCAATCAAATCTTCATTGGAGCTAGTCCACAAACCGTCCCCTTCAAAACAAAAATACTCAAGTCCGTAACATGCCATGGAAGGATCGGGCACCATGTAAGGGCTCCATGATTTGAAATTCTGTACTCGGCCTACCTTAACTTTAGGATCATGAATGTAAATCCAGTTGTCAATAAAAGCATCTTCATCCTTACATATCAAAACCACAGTAAGGAAATCGCGATAGCCTAATTTAGAGGCGGCGGTCAACGATTTTTGAGGCAATGCAGGGATTATGCATGGAATTAATTCCCTCATTGGAGCAGAAGAAAGTACATGAGAAAAACCATCTAAAACTTCATTTTTAGACGTATGAACGCTCCACAAATCACCCTTAAGTTCGATGTTTTTAACCCCCTTATCCATTAAAATTTCCACGCCTAAAGCTTTGCTTTTTTCAACGCATGTTTCCCACATGAGTCCGGGGCCACTTTTCGGATATCGGAATGAATCTATTAACGTTTTAA
The DNA here is from genome assembly GCA_945866095.1 of Spirosoma fluviale. Taxonomy (GTDB): domain Bacteria; phylum Bacteroidota; class Bacteroidia; order Cytophagales; family Spirosomataceae; genus Aquirufa; species Aquirufa fluvialis_A. The sequence continues at coordinate 77,590 of CAMBGA010000001.1, read as the reverse complement.
TAACTCCGTCCCCCTTCTTTTTATTTTTATTTGGGAATAAGGCATTCCAAATAGCTGAGCTTAAAGACAATCCTTTGATTCGTTGGGCTGCCCAATCTGCCGAAATTTCATTGCAAGGAATTCCCCATACTTTCTCCGTATAGGTCTTAAAAAAGATATTGAATAAGCGCTTTCCAAATTGGTTCGTCACCCATTCTTCAAAATTCTTCGGGTCTTTTATTGGGAAGACCTTAGCCTGCAAATAACTAAGGACACATAAAATACTTTGGAATATACCCAATTTCAACAGTGCCTCCATGGCAACTAATGGATATGAAAAGAAATTATTATTGTAAAAAATGCGTGAACTACGAGGCCGCTCTAACATCTCGTCTCCCAAAATCTCCGTCCAAAAATCTTCTACTTCCTGAGATTTAGAAAAAAATCGGTGCCCCCCTATATCAAAATGAAAGCCCTTATAAGTTTCCGTTCTTGAGATTCCCCCCACATAGGTAGGGTCCTTTTCAAAAACAGTCACCGCTACATTGGCCTTTCCTAATAAATATGCTGCCGTTAACCCAGCAGGCCCCGCACCTATAATCGCTACTTTTTTCATTAATAAATTCCCTTAAAATAAACGAATAGATTCGACAATGAGCCCTTCACTAAAGTTTAAATATGTTTTTTAAATTAAAAATATTCAATCACAAAACTAGGAAAAATAGCTGATTAAATCCTAATTTGGCCCTATTGTCAAACTGTTGCCATTTCTTTAATCGCCTTAACCAACACATCTAACTCGGCGGTGGAGGTAAAAACATTGGCCGTGATTCTACATCCATGCACATTTGAATTATCAATGCCGACCGTATAAATTCCATATTTATCTAACAGCTTCGTGGCTAAATCCTTCGTTGCCATCCCCTTAATTCCCACATTGGCAATCGCACAAGTGCGCGCAGGATCCTTGGGCGTATTCATTAATACATTAGGAATATTTCGAACGCGAGAAGTCCAATAATTTTGCAAATATCGCAATCGGGCCAACTTATTTTCGGGACCCATTTTTTTATAAAATTCAATGGAACTTGAAATAGCTAAATGTGCATGCACAGGATGTGTACCCAAATGACTTAAACGCTTAATATCAAACTCCTCATCTGGAAATTCCGCCTCCGCAATCAACGGCCAAATCTTCGCAATCTTTTCTTTTTTAACATATAACATTCCGACGCCTAAAGGAACAGCCAACCATTTATGTAAACTAGCTCCATAATAATCACAACCCAACTCCGGTAATGTGTAAATGAGTTGAGCCACCGCATGCGCTCCATCCACCATTACCTCTACGCCCTTTTCATGCGCCATTTGGCATATCTTTTTAACCGGCATCACTTGGCCCGAAATATTGACCACATGTGAAATTAACAACAATTTGGTTTTTGGGGTAATCGCTTTTGCATATAAAGCCAATATTTCATCATCTGAAACTGGATCCAAAGGCAATGAAACTATATTATTTTTCACACCATATCGTTTGGCGACCATTTTAAACATGTCCAACATCGCAGGATAATCTTGCTCGGCCATCACCGCTTCATCCCCTGATTTCCAAGGATATCCGCCAATAATCATATCCAAAGATTCGGTGGTATTGCGGGTTAGCGTCAACTCTTTGACTGAACAGCCCATTAATTCCGCAACCTGGCTAGTCGCTTTTTCCCGATTAGCCACTTGAGCCGTTCGCATGTAATAAGCCCCCTGTAAATTTACCTCACGAATATGCTTAATATGCTGCTCTAAAATCTCTTCTGGAAGTATGTTATAATAGCCACTTTCCAAATTAATATGCGCGGGATTCAAGCGATATAATTTGCGGTATTTGGCCCAGTACACCTCGTCAACAGCTAAATCAGCCGGATTTTTATCCTTCGCATACACAAGTAATTCTTCGATTTTATTGACAGGACTATCCAGACTTGCGAAGCCTGAAAGCAATGCCATATTTTTCAAAAAGACTCTTTTTTCCATTGATCTCTAAAATTTGACCGGATCAGTAATCCGTTTTAATGTCTTTATTGAACGGTAAACCTAATTGGTACGCCATATTTTTATCCTGCTCTCCATCTAAAACATCCAGCCCATAGCGAATTTCAGATAATTCCATGACTTGAAAAGTGCCAAAAATATGATCCCAAATAGAAAAGATATTGCCATAATTAGAATCTGTTTGAGGCCTCACCACATGGTGATGAATCTTATGCATATTAGGCGAAACAATGACATAGGAAATCGCTTTATCCACGGATGCCGGCAAAGAAATATTGGCATGATTAAACTGAGACAACAAAGCACTCACACTTTGATAGACCATCACTAACCACATAGGTGCTCCACAAACAAATACGCCAATCAGCGTAAAAATGGCCCGAAACACACTCTCTCCAGGATGATGGCGATTAGCCGTCGTCGTATCCACGTGCGTATCTGCATGATGCACCATATGAAATTTCCAAAGAACTTTAACCTTATGCTCAATCCAATGAATTAAATAAGCACCCACTAAATCCAATAACAACATGCCCATTAAAAAGAAAAGCCATGTGGGCATCGCGTACATTTGCAAGAGCCCAAAATGATTTAAAACAGTCCAGTCACTCGCTTGAACGATGATCGTAGCAAAAATGAAATTAATGATGATGGTCGTTAAGGTGAAAATCAAATTTAACTTAGCATGCTTCCACTTCCCATAATCATTTTTAAACATCGGAATCGCTCCCTCGATGATCCAGAAAAAAGTAATTCCCCCAGCTAAAATAAGCGCTCGATGTGAGCTAGGAATGTTATCAAAATAAGCAATCATTTGTTCTAACATAGCTAATATCATTTAAAATACTTTGCAGCAAAATCTAAAAAATTATAAATCCTTCACACAGCGAAAACCGGTATGCTCCAAACCGGAATCAGGACTTGATTTCATTCTAGCCGCCACTCGGTAACTAGCACAATACGAATCATTACACAAAAATGACCCGCCACGCATAACTTTTTTAGGAATTCCTGGCTCATCTGGATCAAAACTATCCTTAGGCCCCTTAGGTGAAATCGCTAGTTTAGGCTTTAACACTTTATAATAATCAGGCCTATAATTATCAAAGCACCACTCCCACACATTACCTCCCATATCCGACAAACCAAAACCATTCGCTTGAAAACTTTTTACAGGTGCCGTGGTAAATTTATATCCATCTTTAGCCTCATCTTGATATGGAAATTTTCCCTGCCATGTATTTGCCTTGATTTTTCCCTTATCCACAGACTCGGCTCCCCATGGATACTCCATGTTTTTTAATCCTCCTCGAGCAGCCCATTCCCATTCCGCTTCAGTAGGCAAACGTTTACCCGCCCATTTCGCATATGCCTGCGCATCATCCCAAGAGACCTGCACCACAGGATGATTTTCCTTTCCCTTAATATCAGAAAGTGGACCCGATGGATGACGCCAATCCGCCCCACGTTTAAATTGCCACCATTGACTATAATCACTTAAGTTTACGGGGCCGGTCGTTGGCATGAACACTAAAGAACTGGCGGCCAACAAAGAATCCGGGGGTTTCGGGGTGCCAACAGGGACCTGTTTTTTCATTTCTTCCCAATCAATCGGCCTTTCAGCCGTGGTCACATAACCCGTCGCTTGAACAAACTCCTGAAATTGAGCATTTGTCACTTCCGTTTGATCCATCCAAAAACCGGGTAGCTTCACCATATGAACAGGATACTCATCCGTTCTTCCCTCTTTGGTGTGAGAACCCATGCCAAATATACCCGGTGGAATTCGAACCATTCCCTGCACATTTATCTCCTTAATGCTGTTCGAATTACTGACATTTTTAGCCAATATGAAACCCATTTTTGTGGGTACAGGCACATGGCAAACAGGTATTTTTTTTGTTTGGGCCAACATACTAAACCCGCAAAAAATGAGTGCCAATAAAACCTTTATTTTAAATCTAGTCATATATTCATTTGAATTTGAGCCAAACCCTTGGGTTTCATTTCAAATTGTTTTAGCTAATTTAATAAATTTTAGAACTTTTATCATCTAAATTACAAGGCTAAACTAAATTTATTATGAATGCTGAAAACTTTAATGGCTATGACATTTATGCATTAGGCGATTCGGCAATCACCATCGAATTTGGGAAAAATATTAATCCAGAGACCAACGACCTTGTCATTTCACGTTTCAACCAATTTCAAGAAACTCCTATCAAAGGGGTCATAGACCTCATTCCTTCCTATCATTCTTTGACTCTCTGCTACGATTTAAATGTCGTCGCCAAACAAAAATCAGGCTTACATTCGCTAATAGACCAAGTAAAATCACGCTTAGAGGAGCCCATCAAATTACACGCTCATTCATCCCAATTACATGAAGTCCCCGTGGTTTATGGCGGCAAAAATGGATCAGACTTGTTGCGAGTGAGCCAGGAAAAAGGGATAGACCTACAAGAAATTATTCGTTTACACGCGGAACCTACCTATCGGGTCTATATGTTGGGCTTCATCCCTGGATTTGCTTATTTAGGAGAACTACACGCTAAATTAACAATGCCTCGAAAGTCTACTCCACAGCCCATGATCCCTGGCAGCATTGGAATAGCAGGTCTCCAAACAGGTATTTACCCATCCTTTTCCCCGGGTGGTTGGAACATCATCGGACATACCGATTACCCTCTTTTAGAAAATGGCATGCCCATCCTGCAAGCGGGTGACCGAGTAAAATTTATTCCTTTAAATCAATTATGAGCCTTATTATCCATAAAGTAGGCATTTTAGATACGATCCAACATTTTGGCGTGAAAGGGCTCCAATCAAAAGGAATTCGGCCAGGAGGAGTCATGGACCAATTTTCCGCTTCCATTGCCAATGCACTCGTGGGCAATAAATTAAATGAAGACCTTTTGGAAATTCATTTCCCGGCTTGCGAAATCATTTTCACTAAATCCTGTTTGATTTCTATCGTGGGTGCCCATTTTTCTGCCAAACTAAATGAAAAATACCTCCCATTGAACAGACCCATTCTCGTCCCGACCAATGGTAAATTGCAATTCGTTGCCCCTAAATCTGGCAGAATCGTTTATTTAGCTATCCAAGGAGGCCTTGTAGGCCAAGGGCGTCTCATTAAAAACAGTGAAATAGCATTTAAAAAGAAGCCCAAACTGAATTCCTCTTCCTTGCACATATTTCCTTGGTCAGCGGATGTCCATTGGCAAAAATATTCCCCCGAAATTCATGTCATTCAAGGCCGAGAATGGGAACGTTTAAATGAAGAATCGCAAAGACAATTCTGCTGCAAGCCCTTTAAACTATCCCATCATGCGGATCGCATGGGCTACCGATTACAGCACCAACCCTTTCACACAAGAACCAAGGAAGAAATTATTTCCTCGGCCGTTAATTTTGGGACGATCCAACTCCTTCCCAATGGACAAACGATTGTGCTAATGGCCGACCATCAAACAACTGGTGGATATCCAAGAATCGCGCACGTCATTTCGGCCGACCTCCCAAAACTGGCACAAAAAAGTCCTGGAGACGAAGTCATATTTCACCTGACGGACCAAGAAACAGCTGAGAAAGAGTGGGTAGCCCAACAAAAACACATTAGACAAATTCAAAATATAAGCCAGTTAAAACTCAATGAATTCTTTCAAAAAAATTCCAATCAATTGTGATTTAGGAGAAGGGATGCCAGACGATGCGGCCATAATCCCTTTCATCGACGAAGCGAATATTGCCTGTGGATTTCATGCAGGAGATTCGTTAACCATGCGAACAAGCATCGCGATTTGCCTTTCACATCAAGTTAAAATAGGGGCCCATCCTTCCTATTTGGATCGTGAAAATTTTGGCCGAATAGTTGTCACATTAAGTCCCACCGAAATATACCAATTGGTCCACAAACAAGTCTCCATTTTACAAAAAATAGCCGCGGAAGCAGGAGCTAAATTAAACCATGTTAAACCCCATGGAGCCTTATATAATGAATCTGCTAAAAATGAAACCGTAGCTCATGCGATTGCAAAAGCAGTTTTTGACCTAGATTCAACCCTTATTTTATTTGGCCTAAGTCAAAGTCATTCAATCACACAAGCATTAGAAATGGGATTAAAAGTCGCGCATGAAACATTTGCAGATCGAGCTTATGTTGAGGATGGCAGTTTAATGCCCAGAAGCCAAAAAGGTGCTGTTCATGAAGACTTGGACCATGTAGTCCAACAAGTTCTCGATATAAGAAATGGCTTTGTACGGGACAGCTATGGAAATAAAATATTCCTGTCCTCTGACACTATTTGCATTCATGGGGATGGGCCCAATGCGCTAGCTTTTGCTAAAAAGATTCACGGACTATAGACCTATTTAATCTGGTCCACGGGAATGCCAAAAACTTTCAAACTGATTTGATTCAGGTCTTGCTTAGGCCCCATAAAATGAATCGTTCTGTGATGATGAGTTAACGTTTTTCCAGGTTCCAAAGCCGCCGCCGGAGAAGAACTTTCGATCTCATAAAATTTACCTAATTGGTTTCCATTATTGACCCCATCATTATATGCGTTCACCGCATCGCCACTTAAAGGGTCCTTTTGAAGCTCCCACTTTCCATTGACATATTGGGAATTTCCCCCAGGCAAATCAAATTGGGCCACCGTCAATACCTGTTTTTCCGCATCATAACTTCCGATAAAAGGCAAAGCCCTAGACGGAGAAATGCCAATTTTACTTCGGTATTTTGCATCCGCCTTAAAAAATATAACTCCATTTTCATGCCTTAACCGGTCAGCTGGAACCTTCCCAAAATAATCATCCGTATAAACAGGGCCTTCCGCATCTTGTTTAAATGGCGCAACGACCATCGTTTTTTCCGAAGCATTTAACATGCTTAAGATCCAAATGGATAGCATTCCATTCGTTTTATTCCAGGAAATTTTTCCAGTATTGGTGATGGAATTTGCCGTTTCAAAACCCACCATTTTAACCTCCTTTGACAGGTTAATTCCGAGCAATTGGTCAATATTCTCTTTGGCCAATAATCGAACGTCCCGATCCACACGCAAGTCCAAAGCGGTCCCTAAGTAATTTTCAACATGCATTTCCTTCGTAAATTTTGCCTCCGATTTAGTCGCGGAAACGAGTTGGAATGCCTCGGAATCTATTTCGGCAGGTACTTGCCAATTTTCAAACGTAAAATCTTGGCCTTTCTTAAAATAAGTGGAAAATTGGCCCCCCTCCGGCCCCAACCAAAACCGCTCTTCCCCCCCAAATGCCGTCATGTGTTTAGTCGTCTCAAGCGTAGCCAATAAATCATAATTAAGCCAACCAAAAGAAGTTCCATGATCTCCTTCAGCCGTACTGGTCATCACGCGACCTTGCAAATTAGGGGAAATGATGATTTTAGCATCCCCGCTAGAATCCTCCAATACTAGAATTCCCGGCTCACTTTTTTGAAGAAATTCAAGATCAAAACCAAAAGTGCCTTTCGTTGAAGGTGTGTTTGTGCAAGAAAAAGCCATAAATAAAAAACAGATTATATATTTCATGAGAATAATTTCAACTTAAAATTTCGCGATTTTATCTACTATTACGCTATATTTTTTGAGATAAATTGTAAATTACATCTTTACAAACCCTTTTGAAATAAAAAATGATTAAAAAAATAACCCTTGGCATCATTGGCCTGCTAATCGCAATCCAATTTATCCCCCAAGAGAAAAATCTCTCGGATGATCAACTATTTGATATTTCAAAAAAATACGAAATCCCTGCTGACGTCCAAGTAATCTTGAAAAACGCGTGTAATGATTGCCACACCAATAAGTCTACGTACCCATGGTATAGCAATATTGAACCTGTGGGGTTTTGGTTAAATCACCATATTAATGACGGAAAAAAACATTTGAATTTCTCCACCTTTTTAAAAAAATCGATCGCAGTTCAAAATCACAAATTAGAAGAGGTTGTCGAGCAAGTAGAGGAGAAAGAAATGCCCATGCATTCTTACACGTATTTAGGATTGCATGGAGATGCTAATTTGACAGACCAACAAAGAGAAGTTTTGGTCAACTGGGCCAAATCACAAATGGCGATGTTGAAAGCAACTTACCCAGCGGATAGCTTAAAAATGAAGCCCCGTCCCAAATCTTAAACAGTATTTATTCGGGTTTAATAAGTAGTCAGGCATTTTGATCAAATAGACCAAACTAATCATACTGTCTACCTAAAAAATGTCCAAAATCCTATTGAAAAAATGCCCCTAGAAAAATGAATTTCTAAAGGCATTTAATCAACGATTAAAAGACTATTGACTACATCGACGCCATGTCAATGACAAATCGATACTTCACATCGGAATTTGAGATACGGGTATAGGCTTCATTAATATCCTTCATTTGAATCATTTCCACGTCGGATAAAATATTATGCTCTGCACAGTAGTCCAACATTTCCTGCGTTTCAGCAATGCCGCCGACGTTAGAACCTATGATGCTTCTACGCCTCGAAATTAATTTGGCACTCCCTAATTCATTGTCTTCCGGAGGTATTCCGACCAAAAGCATTTTGCCTTCGACGGTCAACAAATCCAAAAATTTATTTAAGTCATATTTAGCCGCGACTGTGTTCAAAATAAAATCGAATTTACCACGCAAGGCTTTCATTTGATCCTTGTCGGTCGACAAAGCAAAATGATGGGCCCCTAACATTTTGGCATCATTTTCTTTAGAAGGCGAAGTGCTCAACATGGTCACTTCCGCTCCCATGGATACCGCAAATTTGACTCCCATGTGGCCCAAACCTCCCAAGCCTAACACCGCCACCTTATGTCCTTTTCCTACGCCTGCGTACTTTAAAGGGGAATACGTTGTGATTCCTGCACACAATAAAGGCGCTACACGTTCTAGTTCTTTTGTAAAGGGAATGTGCAAAGTAAATGCTTCATCTACTACATATTGAGTAGAATACCCTCCAAAAGTTGGCGTGACTCCATCTCGATAATAACCATTATAGGTAGGCGTAAACCCTTCATCACAATACTGCTCTTGGCCTTTTTTGCATGATGGACATTCCCGACACGAATCGATAAAAACACCTACTCCCGCCATTTCGCCCACTCTAAATTGGGTTACCCCAGAGCCGATTTGGCTAATTTTGCCCACAATCTCATGGCCTGGAACAATGGGATACACCGAAGGCCCCCACTCAGAACGTGCCATGTGAATATCAGAGTGGCATACCCCACAATATAAAATGTCAATGAGAATATCTTTCTCCCCTAATTCCCTACGTTCAAATTCGATAGGAGCAATAGAAGACGTGGCATTTAAGGCGCCATAGCCTGAAACTTGAATCATAAATATATATTTTAAAACCTAACTAAAAATGCGCAAAAATGGTTTTTAAAAATCCGTTGCTGCCTGAACAAAATCCATATCTTTCATCCAAATATTCCGATAACGAACGTCGTGTCCTTCGGCCTGTAATTTCAGCCCTTGAGGAGAATCCGTGATCCCTTTTCCGCCATTATTTCCGCCGTCAATTCCCGAATTGGGGCCACCCCAAACTTGGTTAATGATCTGATTTTTATGTACTTTTTTTCCATTGAAATACATCGTAACCATCGGCTTTTCAGTTAAAACTCCGTCTTTAAATCGGGCTGCACGGAACTGAATATCATACGCATTCCATTTCCCAATTCCATTATACGCATAATAAGGCGATGGGGTTTCATTAATTACCGCAGCCATTCCATGCTTCGTGGTATCACCATCTAAGACTTGGATTTCATATCTGTTTTGTAAATAAACGCCTGAGTTTCCCCCTTTAGAAGGAATAAAGAATTCGATGTGTAACCTGAAATCGCGGAATTTTCTTTTAGTAACAATATCCGCTGAACCATATTTTCCGCCAGCTCCAGCAGGATCATTGGTCGAAACCGTGGTTCCTTTACCTGCGGGGTCTGAAACAATTTCCCATTTAATAGGCATTTGAGCTGCAAAGCGTGGTCCTTCCCAATAGGCCCATTTTTCATCTAACATGGACCGAGATCCATCAAACATCATATCAGCATTTTTGGGTTTTTTAGCGCCAACGCCAATTTGCGCCATGGCCCCCACAGATACCATCAAAAATAAAATAGTATACTTTTTCATAACAATAGGTTTAGTTTAAGCTTGCAAGAAAAGAAAAATTTGGCAAAAGCCGTCAGGATTAGCGAAATCCTATAGATAATTTTGTAAAACGAGCACTCCTAATAATCCCACGACCGCTAAAATTGTTTCCATAATGGTCCATGATCTCAATGAATCTTTGATGGTCACGCCAAAGTATTCCTTGTATAACCAAAATCCAGCATCATTTACATGAGATAGCACCATAGATCCAGCACCGATGCTCAGCGCCATTAAATTTGGATTAGCGCCACTCGCACTTAAAATAGGTAGAATTAATCCGGCAGTAGTGATCCCCGCAACAGTCGATGAGCCCGTCACAATCCGTAAAACCCCGGCAATCATCCAGGCAATAATTAAAGGATCCAGGGTGCTTTGTTGGGTTAATTTCAAAATCTCATCCCCCACCTTCATCGCCTGCAATATTTCTTTAAACGCTCCCGCACCTCCAAAAGTTAACATTAAGGGAGAAATATCTTTGATGGATTCCAATAACCAACCTTGCATTTCCGACCAGGATATGCCCCGATTAAATCCCAATAAATATAAAGCAGCACCCAATGAAATCAATAACGCGACGATCGGCTCGCCGACAAACTCGAGGAATGGATTATGAAGGTTTTTGGCAAAAGATTGCATGGCAATCAAACCCACGGGCAATAATAAAACGAACAAACTAGACCTTAGACTAGGCGCCTTCGCGGCCGTGGGAGGTTCCACAAAAGACATGGGAGAAGCAGGAATGTTTTTCAATGTCTTCCCAAAAAGCCAACCAGAAGCCAGCATCGCCGGAATTGAAATCACGATTCCTAATCCCAAGGTAATGCCCATGTCGGCCCCTGGCAAATGTGTCACTAAATAATAGGGCGCAGGATGAGGCGGTAAAAATCCTTGGGTAATGGACAAAGAGGCGAGCATCGGAATACCCAAATATACCACCGGTAAATTATGTCGCTGGGCTGTAGACAAAACCAAAGGAGCCATCAGCAAAAATGCCACCGAATAAAACAGAGGAAGGCCGACAATAAAGCCAATGATCATGAAGGCAAATGGCAAGTTTTTTTGCCCTAATACATCCACCAGCCAGTCGGCAATGACCGTAGTCGCCTGACTTTTAGCGACCATTTTGCCGATCATCGCCCCTAAAATAATGATGGGGATGATAGAGCCCAATGTCCCGCCAATTCCTTTTTGGATCGCTACAATCGTGTCGCTAGTCGTCAATCCACTCGCTAAACCTAAACCCAGGGAAACGAGTAAAAAGGATATAAATGGCTGTAGTTTAAGTACTGAAATGAACAGTACCAATAAAACAATGGCTACACTAATGAACACCCAAATACTGATCATCTTAAAATTAAAAGACTAAAATAATTATTTTCCTGATACTGGAGCACTAATTACCTTTAAATATCTGCCCATCCAATAAGGCAATAACCATATATCTCCCGCACTATGCTCTGCATTTCCATTGCCACCATTGCGATCCATATTAAACATATTTGCATTATGGCGTTGGACAGGTCGCTCGTCTGGAGGCAAAACTTCTTTCGTTTTTTGATCTCTAAAATTGGGCGCTAATTTTTCAATATCGCCCCGATGGCTATTTTGAATGGACCATTCAACCAAGTCCATGGGATGTTCCCTCAAATACCAAGCCGCCTCATCTAAATCAAATTTGGCCGTACCCGTTAAGGCCGTAAAAATATTCCAAGCACCTTCTTTTTCAGGCCTTTCAATTTCCCAATGATCGATGATGGATTTTTTAAAACTAGCTCTCAACGTATCATTGAAAGCATAGCGATATAAACCCCAATACCCGACATAATACATTTCATCATCCGAGTGATTCCAACCGTCGGATAGATTTTTTGCGTTTGGATCAGCGCTATCAGGAGCATGACCGATTTGGCTGATAGGACGCATCAAATTCTCATAATATCCGTGCTTTTGCATGAGTTCAAAAGCCTTCTGCTTGTAAATTGGTTTTTTTGTAAACCGATAAGCCGTCTGTAACATCGCCACAATATTGGATGAATTCAGTTTACGATCGCCAATGTTGATCGGAAAGCCATTCACATACTCCGGATTCCAACGCCCCCATAAAGTAGGTTTTCCATTATAGTCAATTAAATACCAATTGTTTTTAATGATGTGTGACATCAGCGTGTCAATCAAAACGATGGAACGTTTTTGCAAATCAGGGACATCCACTAATTCTGCCAAAGCGCCAAAGGCAAAAATATGCCCGATCACCTCATCTGACGAGGTGGTAGATTTCCAGTCCCACTCGGGCTCCGGAGAATGTTGCCAGCGCTCAGGATCTGAAAGTTGTGAAATAAATCCACGCCTCTCAAAAGATCGTGCAGGAAAACCGGGTACCGGATTAACCGTATATAACCTTTCCATCGACTCAAAAGCCTCGCGTACATTCGCTAATGCATCCGCTTCCTTCGTCACCGCATACCTAAAAATCTCTCCGCCCAAATACATGGAAGTCCATAAACCGTCATTGTCTGAATCGGATAAATATCCCGTGGTAATATTCCCATGATCCATATTATCCAGATGTGCATTAAAGCCATTTCGAATATGTCGGTCCCGGACTTGGGCCTCATAGAACATCGCCTTTTCATGCAAGGTCATCGACTTAAAACAAATTTGGCCCAGCCCTGCTTTCGTTAAAACCAATACGGAATTTTTCGGCCCTTCGCTAATCGATGTGACGGCATTGCTTGGAAGCCAGCGCTCCCCTTGGTAATAATCAAACTTCCCATCTTTGCGTAAAGCAAATGCTCCGTTCGCAGATCCAAACCAAACTTTATCGCCTAAAATCTTTACCGCTGAAATCGATTTCACCGGAATTTTTTGTTGGAGCGCCCCCGCCTTTTTCGTAGCTAATTCCACTTTAAAAAATCCATCACTACTTCCCAATACAGCTTCATTTCCTTTCACGTCAAATGCCGTTAAATTATTTCCGGAAACCCATAAAGATAGTTGGCCCGTAGCCGCATCAAAACGGTGCAATCCTTTCGAAGTAAGCACCCAAAAATACCCGGTAGATTTGTCAAAATTGATGGCCAACAATGGGTCTCCCGGAACATTCACTTTAAACAAAGTCTTTGATTTTTTAACCAAATGCAATGAATATCCATCACTTATTAAAAACGTAAAATCGTTCCCGCCCGCGGCCAAATTAGCACCCGGCAATTCGTGGGTGGAATACAGAGTTCCGGCCCAAGCATGGCTAAAAATAGCTTTGTCATCGACAAAAACAAATTGGTTTTCATGGGCCAATAAGCTTTGAATTTTTTTAGGGGCACTGGTGCGGTTTCGCTTATCTGGAAGCAAGCTGCCTGGGTATAAAAATTGGCCATCATGTGGCAGCATCAACCCCGCCGAACTAAATATTTTAATCGCCCCGTTGCGATCCGCGTAGGCAGATTTCAACGCAACTTGACTATCTTTTGCATAGTATTTCACACTATAATCTTGCATGTAGGGTCTATCTACATACACGGGCTGAGTTGATTTTTTTTGCCCATAAACACCCACACTTAAAAACAGTAAAAATATCGCGATACTTTTTTTCATATTATTTGATTTTTGAGGGGTCAACGACCACATATTTAATTGATTTTTGATCTGTACCCACATGAGATGAATACGTCATGCGCAACATCCCATCTTGAGTTTGAATTAAGGAGGGATACGAAAAACCGCCCTTTCCGGGTTCTACATTTTCAATGGGAATTTTCCATTTCCATATTTTCCCTTCATCCTCCGAAAGATATAATTGGAACCGATACCGTCCGTCTGCAATGTCATTGCCTAAAAATGCCAAACGTCCATCTTTTAAAACGAGCAATTCTACACTGGCCGTATTGGGTATTTCGGATTTGATCGTCGGGGTCCAAGTTTCTCCTAAATCCGTCGATTCACTGATATGCACGCGAGGAGGATCATCCCCACTATCCCGCATAAACGCCATGATATTTCCATTTTTTTTACGGATCAAAGCAGGCTGAATGGGTCCGCGACCGACGACAGGTAAACTAGGATGCCATGTGGATCCTTGGTCATCTGAAATGGCCATGATGGACAAGTTAAATCCGTCTGAATACAAGGGTAAAACCATTCGGTTTTCACCTATCAGCAAGGGTTTGATTCGAGTCATCCAACCCAAATTTCGCTTCATGGGATCTAGCGCAGCCGCATTAATCATCTCGTCGTATTTGGGGGCGTAACCAGCCCAGCCAATCTCATGAGAGGGTAAAGCCTTGAGTTTTGTGGCAATTTCCTTGGCAAACCGATCATCCATTTTTAGCAAGATATTGTCTTGCCATTCCCAAATGGGAGCGCCGGGTTTCGTATAATTAGTCGTCGTTTTGACGCGCAAAATTGATTGTTCCCAACGGTTCGATTGCACCGCGATCCAGACTAAAAACAATTTGCCGCTTTGGTTTAAAAATAATACGGGATTGCAATCAGGTAGGTTAGGCGTATCGGCCATTAAAAAAGGTTCGCTCCAGGCTTTTGCTCCTTTTGGTAATCGGGCGCCCATCAACTTCACATCGTCTGAATTTCGTTCGCCGTTGCCATAAAACCACACCGACAAAAGATCGCCATTCGGCAAAGCCACCATGCTACTTCCATGCACATGTTTTTCCTGTCCAGGAAAAATAAGCATGGATTCCACCACAGGACTAGCTGATTTTTGTGTGAACGCTAAAAAAGGTAATCCTAAGGCGAGTATTAAAACGAATAATCTTCGCATCTTATTTGACTTTTTTACGTCGTTCCAATAACTCGCGGAAAGTCGTTAAAATGATTCCCTCTTTTTCAATATAAGCCCTTAAATCAGGGTTCATCATCGAGTTCATATCGGCCAAACGCGAACCACCAGACCCAGATACATATTTAAATTCTTCCGTAATGTCGCTGCTGTGAACAATCATCATGGCTACTCCCGGATTCATATTTTTGATCGTCTCAATCCATTGTTGGGCCTTGTATTTCCCCCATTCATCCGCCGTAGGATTGCCTGCAGGCTTCCAATCACCACTAAACGTATGTAGGTCATCTAACACAGGAAGTCCGGCATTCCAAAGTCTCTCGCCCATTTTACTAGCTTCGCCAAATAAGTCCGTTAGGCCATAGCGTTTAGCTTCTAGTTTTGTGCCCTCTTTCCAAGTTCCCTCTGCCTTCATTTTCTTGATCAGAGGCAAGTTCATCGACTCAATCATCATTTTATTATTGCCACCTGGAAACATCACTGGGATACCTAATTCAATGCCCACTTTCACGTAGCGCTCCAAAAACGGAGGGTACGCAAATAGGGTTCCCATGTGGGAGTCTAGATGTGAAGGGGCCCAACCTAAACGTTTGGCACGTTCTACTTGCGCTCTAATTTCTCTTTCCACTTCATCAGGGCTTGCATTTTTAATGACCTGCTCCACGCTATGGTATAGGCAACCATCTCCATCGCTTAATCCGGGAACTTGTTGGAACCCAGCCAGCGCAGGCCAGCGATAATCCTTCCATTCCGAAGTTAAAGTCAGGTGTAATCCAGCATCTGCTTTGGGATTATTTTTCTGTAAATAATGGATAAAGCTAGCAGCCCAAGGACATGGCATCATGATGCTACAAGAAGTAGCTACACCCTGCTCCATCGATTTATAGGCGCCTTGATTCGAAGAATAAGACATACCACAATCATCCACGTGGAAAATTAATACCTTTTTCCCTTTTGGAAATCCTAATTTCTCGGCATAGGTTTTCTCGGTTTGGGCGAATATTTGGAAACTTAGTAAGCAAAAAATGGCCAATACATTAAAGCGATGATTCATGATGTAAATAGGTTTGGAGATTTATTTTAATTCTGTGGTTTGGGACTTTCCTTCACTAATTTTAGAGCCTGTTCCATATAAATTTCAGCAGTCATTTCACCGAGGGAAGTCTGCGAAACATATTCATATCGTTTGAAGGAATTGAAATCTACTTTGGCCAACATATACCCAAAGGCGTCATTGGTCAACCCAAATAGAAATGGCATTTTGGTATTCATATTTCTTTTCACATAATATCCCACATTAGGTAATGCCTCGCCAGGAACGGTTAAGATTTGTGCGGGCCCAATATTCAAAAGATTGAGCTGAGTCGTCACATAATTTTCTTTTCCTCCCTCATATTTTAAAGGAGATTTTTTCAAAATATACCGCATGATTTCAGAATCGATGGGGAATTCTAATTTTCTAGAGGTACAATAGAGTGCTGGGTTAACGAGTACAGGAGCAGCCGCTACAATGCGCATCGCTTCGTTTGCTAAAAGCTCTCCGATTCGAATGCATTCTTCCCAGGTGTTGGCTTCTTTCTGCCCTTGGCCTTCCTTTCCATATTCCAATCGGGTATCTGCGGTAACCATACCTCCTTGGGCGCCATTCATAAATAAGGCCACACCGCCTATGGTAGATTCAATTTTTTGGTACAAGGGTCCAATCATGTCGGGACTTAAAATTCCCCGACTATTTCCTAAGACCTCTGGATGAACGGCATAATTTACTAAAGTCGCGATTGGTTTTCCTGTGCGTGGACCTGAAGTTGCGATCGCTTGAATGACACCGCAACGAGGATCATAAAGTGCTGGGGCATAATAGTTGTAGGCAATTTTACCTTTCGCATCGTCCATGGCGACTTTTAAAAACGCCGGTTGGAGATTAGCTAATGCCTCATTCACCGCATCGGCAATTTGCTTCACACACCAATCCAAATATTTTAGATCGGCATAAGATTTCCCCGACATATCTGGAAAACCATAGGCATCAGGAGCGCTGTGCGTATGAGTGGCGCCAATCAAGATATTTTCAGGAGCGATGCCCTTAATGAGTGCACGGGAGCGGTTGCCTAAGATGGAAGTCCAACCTAAATTATCGACATTGACGATCGCAAATCGAGTACCTCCTTGTTCAAAAACCATCGCTCGGGCAAACAAATCTCCACGCTTTTCTTTGACAGGATGTGGCACCCCGATACCACCCGACACGGGCAAAAGGGGGTCCGGGGTAATGACCCGAACGGCGGCACCTACACGTATATTTTGCGCTTGAACCGACAAGCTAGCCATCACGAATAAGCAAAGACAAATAAAGCGATGCATCATAATTTGAAACATTTAAAAGAAAAAAAAACCACAGGCAAAAATACCTGTGGTTAATTTAATAAAAAATCTAATTAATAAGGCTTACTCGTACCTATTAAAAGCCATGGTTTAAACACTGATAATTAATCGGCAATGGAAATAATAAAATTCTTACAAAAAAATGGATTTATTTAATGCTATAATTAAATGGAAAATTCAACTAAATAAATTATTTTGGCATAAATATTAAATTGGGCAAAAGAGAAATGTCAAAATCCGTGACAAACTTAAATTTATGAAGGCTCACCTATTAAAAGTTTCTCCTCAGTCACTTCGCTCCTTTAGCATTCGACGAGACAACGTTAGTTATTTTTATAATCAGTATCATTACCATCCAGAAATAGAACTATTATTAATTGATAAAGGAATAGGAACTCAGTTTGTGGGGGACAGTATCCAACGTTTTCAAGATGGCGACCTGCTTTTAATCGGGTCAAATTGCCCACACTATTTGAGAAGTGACAACATTTATTTCCAGAATAATCCCGAATTGGGAGTGTCAGCAGTCGTGATCCATTTTGATCCAGCTATTTTTGGCCCTGATTTTTTTGACCTCGTTGAAAATAGATACGTCAAGCAACTGCTTGAAAAATCAAAACTTGGCCTAAGAATTACAGGCAAAACCAAAGCCGCTGTTGTCAAGCAAATGCTTCATATGCTGGACGACACCAAAAGCAATCTCATTCTTGAACTGCTTAAATTATTAGACCCCCTTTCTCAAAGTCCGGAAATAGACATGTTAGCGACCCGGATTTTAGAACATAATCCGAGCGATAAAGAAACCGCTCGATTAAATTCGATCTATAATTTTTCTGCTAAACATTTTAAACGCAAAATTACGATCGAGGAAATTGCCGAGGTGGCCAACTTAAGTCCTAATTCATTTTGTCGGTATTTTAAGAATAGAACACGAAAGCACTTTTCCCATTTCTTGAATGAAATACGCGTTGAGTACGCCTGTAAATTAATCAAGGAAAATCAATACCAAGTAACCCAAGTGTGCTATGAGGCCGGATTCAATAATTTTCCAAATTTCAATAATGCATTCAAGAAGATCACCGGAAAAACACCCTTACAATATTCAAAAGAATTTATCGTAAGTTAATCTGAAAATAAATAAACCAAAAAATAGTTGTGTAATTTTAAACCACCTAATTTCATTACCCCATTTACTCCTTATTAACATGAAAAAATTTACGCTCTTATTGCTTCTAATTACATTTTTTTGCGGCGCACAAGACATCAAAGTCATTCGCGGGCCCTACCTACAAAACTTCACACCCACTTCGGGGGTGGTTCGTTGGCGCACCGATATCGCGGCCAATAGCCAGGTGATTTATGGCAACAGCCCTGGCCAATTAAATAAATCGGTCACAGATGCCAACTTACTTACCGAGCATGAAGTCGAAATCAAAAACTTAAGCCCCGGAAAAAAATACTATTACGCCATCATTTCAGCAGGAACTAAAGTAGGAGGTGACGAAACCCATTATTTTAATACCGTACCTAAAGCTGGATCCACAAAGCCGGTGCGTATTTGGGCCCTAGGGGATTTTGGGAATAGCTCTAAAAACCAAGCAGGTGTGCGTGATGCGATGTTTAATGCGACAAAAACGCATAAGCCAGATGCATGGATTTGGATGGGTGATAATGCCTATTCAAACGGGAAAGAAGAGGAATACCAAAATCATGTATTCAGAGTTTACCAAGACACTTTCTTTAAAAATCTTCCTGTTTGGCCATCTCCGGGCAACCATGATTATGCAGGAAAGCATGACCCTTCTATACCTCCTTATTTTAAAATATTTACCATGCCCACCAAAGGCGAAAATGGAGGCTTGCCTTCCGGAACAGAATCTTTTTATTCCTTCAACTACGGAAATGTGCATTTAATTTCCCTAGACAGCGAAGCGATGGAATCTGATAGCAGCTACCTATATAATGAAAATGGGAAACAAGCGAATTGGTTGAAAAAAGATTTAGAAGCAAATAAACTGCCTTGGACGATTGTGTATTGGCATAAACCACCGTACTCAAAAGCGTCTCATGACTCCGATACCGAAATCTGGATGTATAAAGTCAGAGAAAATATCACCCCAATCTTAGAAAAATATAAAGTCGATTTAGTGATTTGTGGCCATAGCCACAGCTACGAAAGAAACCATCCGATGGTTGGGCATACGGGCAAAAGCGCTACCTATGACGCTGCCGTTCACAAAAAATCGAATGAAGTTGCACCCAATACCTACGTGATCAATAAAGGAGAAAGCCAAGGCACCATTTATATTGTCAATGGTTCTGGGGGCCAATTAGGCGGCAAGCAAAAAGACTATCCTTTAAAGTCCTCACAATACTCAAATGTAACCGAAGGAGGATCCATGTTGATCGATGTGGTGAACAAAAAATTAAATGCACAATGGATTTGTGCCGACGGGGTAGTGAGGGATATGTTCTCGATTGAGAAAAAATAATTACTGTTTTAAATATTTTGTGACCTCCCTAACCGGAGCTATCCAAATACCATGTTGGGGATCTTGTGCATAACGTATTAGATCTTCCAACATGCTTAATCGGGTGGTTTGATTTCCTCCCTTGCCCATTTCATGTCCGGCTAAAATAAGCCAATACCCCTTTTCGCTTGCATCTTTGATCATCGGCAAAATCTCGTCAAAATTCTTTCCATCCATTTCGACTCCGGTCAATTGGGCCATATTTAAATACGCGGGATCATTCGGCGCTTCATCGCGCCAACCACGGCCCGAGCTAAATAATTGAAACACCAAGGGAACATAACTTTGTGTTTTTTCATTGTTGCCCACAAACTTCTGTCCACATGGATAGGCAAAAGACTCCGGTTTTATGCCGATCATCTTTTGCAATTGTTCATTGGATTCAACCAATTCTTTTTGCATTTTTTCCAAGGTATACTCTTCTAATGCCCTATTTCTAGACCAAGCGAAATTTCCTGAGCACGGATGTAAGCTCGAATGATTCCCTATTTCATGGCCATTCTCCGCCGCTTTTTTCCAAAGCGCTACGTTTTTTTCTATCGCATTCGGCATAACATATAAAGTCGCTTTAACCCCATATTTATCCAAAAGCGCGGTGCCACCATTCACCTGGCTCCCTCGGCCATCATCAAAAGTCAAGCTTAAGGCCATCTTTTTGCCTTTAGGCCAAGTCAATTGATTTTGAGCGCTCAACGAAATTTGGGCGTTTATCATGATAAATCCTGTGATGACACTGACCAATAAATTTTTCATATGGCTTTATTTAAGGAGTAAATTCTTTTATTTTTTTCATCAAATCCGCCGCTTTTACATTTGCTTCTGTTAAAGGCGATCCCTTTTTCATTTCAGGTCTTTTATGACCTGTTTGCGTTAGCCAGGCATCTTTTAGGATATTGTGGCGCTCCACCACTACATCAAAAAATGCTTTTGGGTCTTTCATCGGTTCAAGCAATTCCTCAATGGAATTCATTCGACTTATTTTTTTTGCACCCAAATACCTTAAAATTTCTTTGGCCATCATCCAGTGACCTTGGTCGCCTGGATGTACCCCATCTTTCGAGATTCGAAAGTTGGCATCCTTTTTTAACTCCGTGCTTAAGTACTTTTGAAGCGCGCTGTGGGTGTCAATGACTTGCCAATTTTTTTGCTGGGTCAGCCAATGTGAATATTCATCCAGAACCTTCCCATAACCTATGTTTTCATTGGGTTTTTCTTCATACAAGGAAGGGGTTATGTGAATAATTTTGGCACCAGAAAATACTACTTGGTCGTGCATCCAACAAATCCCCTCTTTGAATTTTAGAAATCTTGCTGAATCCAAAGGGAGATAAATTCCATCATTCATTCCATAGGTCGCGAATACTAAGTCGGGCTTAATTTGTTCTAATACTCGGACCAATCGCTCATGTAAATCAGGCCTAGGAAAACGCCCGCTGGCATGCCCATCTTCCGACAAGCCTGATACCGTTTCACTGGGCAAACCCACATTGTAAATGTCAATTTCTTGATTCGGAAATTTGGCTCGTTGGTATGCCTCGATAATCTGCACATACCTCCCCGCATAGGTGATGCTATTTCCGATGAAAAGCACCCGCTTGGGATTTCCAGGGAAAATTTGTGCTTGGACAGAAAAGCCAATTAGTAATAAAAAGGCTAGAATTAAGCGCTTTTTCATCATTTTTTCAACGTATCTACCACCACGGGTTCCGCACCAAACCTCTTTTTTGCCCCTTTAATTTCTCCATGAGAACTTACGGCGATGGCCGCAAGAATGCCGATGAAAACGAGAACAATAGCTGCGTTTTTAAGTCCCGTAAAAAGCTTTAATGAACGAGGAATTATTTCAGGTTCTGTGCGATCTATGAGAAAAAAGATGACCACAAAATTAACGATGTATAAGTACTGCTCGACACGATAGGTGCTAATAAATGCACCTGTAATCAAGAAACTTAAAGCAATATATAAGGCCCAATGCCCAAAGAAAAAGGTCTTAACCTCTGTATAATCTAAGGTTTCAAATTTCTTAAATCTAAAGATCCAATAAGCGCCTGCGCCAACAATTAATACCACAGATCCCCAAATAACCCCATCGTAAAAGGCATAATCATCTGTCGGCAATAATTTGACAAACGTAGACTGGATTCGCTCCCACTCGAAATTTTGTTGCCACATAATCACGGGAATTACGAGTACCAACATGATCAATTGGAATACCTGGTTTTTCGTTGGCGCCGGTTTTTCTTTTCCCCAATCGCTGGTCAACGTACCATAGGCTAATCCAAGACCGCCAAAGAACCCTAAGGAATACTCCATGACATTCCAAAAGTTAAAATGAATTTCAGTGGTTTGGCCTAATACTTGGAGAAAGTTGCCAAAGGCAAATCCAAAACCACCCCCTAAACCAGAAAATATAGCTACGCGCAGCGCTGATTTTTGTTTCCCCCGAATCATATTCCAGGTTAACGCAACCGCCATGCCTAGGCAAACCGCCCATACCTCTGAGCGCGGAGGGGTCATGTTCCAACCAAATTGTTCGACGAGAAAGAAATAAAAAATGATTCCACCGGCGGTCATTTCCAAGATCAATTTTGGCCATTTGATTGGCTTTTTAATCGTATTGGAAAGGCCTAATCCGAATAGCCCACCCCCTAAAAAACCGTATAATCCGCCGATCACAAATAACATGGTTAAGCCATAAAATACATTAGGCCAGTCGCTTCCTCGGCCATAACCTACCACCAATCCATAGCTCATCATGCCACCCAAGCCCCATCCCAACGCACCTGCCAAGACCACTGAGAAAGATTTTGCTAACCAATCTTTTCTTTTCACAACTAAAAGAGTCGCTAGAGATCCAATCCCGCCAGCCCAGGCCGCACCATGTTCGTGACCGAATTGTCCTCGAATCGCCCAAGCCGTCCCTAGCGACATCGCTACGACCAGCATACTTAAATATAATTTCTGTGATTTCATTGAGTTAACAGGTTTATCTCGTAAACATAGCAAATTTTTCGGGTAGCGCAATTTGTCTATTTTCAATGATTAAAAAATAAAAATGGATACTTTTGAATTTTAATTGACCTATGAACAAGAATATTTTACTAATCCTGTGTTTGATCTTTTCAATCTCGGCCACCGCCTGCGAACTGAATGATGCGCCACAAACAAAGTCGATCATATCAGATACCACGACCATTCCCCTAGGAGGAAATACCTTTCTTGAACCAAAAGGTGTCCCCAATGATGCCATCAGTGAGAATGGAATTACGACTTGGTCTTCTGAAAAAAGTGCCTTTAACATTTATTTTAAAAATGAAAAAACAAGAAGCTCTGCATTATATATTGCGCTATTGCCCGGGGAGTTTTCGAGTAAAATCAGGTGTACTTTAGGGGGGCAATCTCAAGCAGTCCAACTGACTAAATTTCAAAAGAATCCTGTATTTATTGGGAATTTTGTACTGACTTCAGGCTATCAAAAACTAGTTTTTGAGGGCATTTCTAAAGAAACAAATAATTTTGCAGCCATAAGCTCTTTAATCATCCTGACCCATGAGCCTGGCGAATTTAGCTTCGTTAAAGACAATATAGATAATCGATTTTACTGGGGCCGAAGAGGCCCTTCCGTGCATTTGAGTTATACCGTGCCGATGGAGAAAAATGTCAAATGGTTTTATAATGAGGTGACTATTCCCGTGGGCCTAGATCCCATAGGTTCCTATTTTATGGCCAATGGATTTGCGGAGGGTTATTTTGGCATTCAGGTAAATTCCGAAAATGAGCGGCGCATTTTGTTTTCTGTTTGGAGCCCATTTAAAACAGATAATCCCGCGTCCATCCCTGAGGATCAAAAAATTAAATTGTTAAAAAAGGGCGAAGGAGTTTACACTGGGGAATTTGGAAATGAGGGTTCCGGAGGACAAAGCTATTTAAAATACAAATGGGATGCGGGAAAGACGTATCAATTTTTAAATTCGGTCGAGCCGGATGGTTCTGGTTCCACGAATTATACCGCCTATTTCAAAGAATCTGGTTCACCGGATTGGAAGCTCATCGCCTCATTTAGTCGGCCAAAAACAGATACTTGGTATAAAAGACCCCATTCGTTTGTTGAGAATTTCAATCCCAATTTTGGGCATATTTTAAGACAAGCGACCTATCAAAATCAATGGGTTTCCGACTCAAGCGGCCAATGGGTTGAGTTAACAGAAGCAAAATTTACGGGCGATGACATCGCTAAACGAGGTTATAGAAAAGACTATGAGGGAGGAGCAAAAGCTGGGTGTTTTTACTTGCAGAATGGGGGATTTTTTAATGGGATTGCTTTTTTAAATCAAATTTTTCAACGGCCCTCGGCAAATAAAATGCCTATCATTGATTTCAAAAAATTACCTTAATTTTGAAGATGGAAGAAAAGTCGAACGATCCTTTACATGGAAAAACACTAGAAATGATTTTGACGGATTTAGTCGCGCTATACGGTTGGGATGAAATGTCAAAAAAGATTAGAATTAATTGTTTTTCGTTCGAACCTAGCATTAAATCAAGTCTTTCATTTTTGAGAAAAACGCCTTGGGCAAGACAGAAAGTGGAGGTACTCTATGTCTGGTCGATCAAGAAAATCGCTAAGATGAAATTGGATTCCGACGCACATTCACCAACCACGCAAACACCGCCGCCGTCAAAAACATCATAATGCTGTAGACCACCGCGGGTATCGTCATCGTTCCATTGCCGATCACATTTAAGGCAATGTAAATAGCCAAAGTTCCGTTGTGAATTCCAATTTCCATTCCGATGGCAATAGCTTGTTTTGTGGAAAGCTTGAAAAATAGCGGAATATAATAGCCGACCAATAAACAAGAAATATTGAACGTTAAGGCTGCTAAGCCGACGGTCTTAAGATCGGCCAACAAATGATCTCGTTCGCGAAGGCCTGCTAATATGATGATCAGTGCTAAAAAAATAGCGGAAATTATTTTAACCGGCTGCTCTAATTTCTTAGTGAATTGAGGTGCACGATTTCGGATGATCATCCCTAGGCCGACAGGCAAAATGACGACATAACATACTTCCAAGACTTTACTGAATTGCAAAGGGACATAGGTGTTTTGCTGCAAAAAATGAGCCATCGATACATTCACGATGACAGCAATGGAAAACACGGAAAATAGGCTATTTAAAGCCGTAAGGGTAACATTAAGGGCTACATCTCCTTTGGCGATATGGCTGTAAAGATTAGCTGAGGGTCCGCCTGGAGCAGCGGCTAATAGCATAAGGCCAACCGCCAATACCGGTGGGATACCCATCGCCTTGATGATTAAAAAACAAATGATGGGCAAGACAAACATTTGACAAAACAGGCCAATGATAACGGCTTTGGGGAAAAGATAAACGCGTTTAAAGTCGGCCAATGTTAGCGATAATCCAAGGCCCATCATGATGAGTGCAAGGGCCAAAGGCATAAGGACTACGGACAAAAAATTAGCTTGCATCCATTTCTATTTTGATGTAAATAAGCAATTAATTTTAGTTTAATGCATATGGCGGACCGACTATTTTTCGGCCAAAAGTAATTTGATATCCTTCACTAATTGTTCCATTTCTAATCCTAAGCTTCCATTATAAATTCCACGAATTCGTAATGTTTTGTCGACTAGCACCACATGTTCCGTGTGTAAAAATTGGCTATTGTCTTTAGTGAATCCTAGGTTTTCTTCAGCAAAATAGGATTTGCGTGCTAAGGTGTAAATAGCATTTTTATCTCCGGTAAGTAGGTGCCAACGTTTACTTTTGATGTTATTTTTCTGTGCATATTTTTTGAGGACGTTGACTGAATCAAGCCAAGGGGTTACGCTAAATGACAACATTTCAACTTCCGCGTTTTGGCCAAATCCAGATTCAATCACCCGCATTTGCTTGATCATGTTTGGGCATATATTCGTGCACCGACTAAAAAAGAAATTCGCCACATGCACTTTCCCTCGCATTAAAGTATCACTGATGGGCTGACCGTTTTGGTCTAAAAATGAAAAAGATTTTAAATGGTGCGTAATTTTAGCCTCCGCTTTTTCTTTATTCTCAAAAAAATGGGGTTCAAAATCTGGGGTATTGTAATAGGGCAAAACGGGCGCTACCTCATTGGTAGTACAGGCAAAAAGTACTCCTAAAAAACCACTAATTAAGTAAGCGCGCAGCAGAGACATTGACACAATTTTTAGTTCCTAATAAACCAAAGCGACGGCCATTTTTCATAACATAATTAGCCCTTACTTGGCCATTGTCATAAAATAGTTTTTGGGATCCTTCTTCGTGACCTGCCACATAATGCATTTCTCGAATCAACACCCCGCTTTCATTCCATTCACTTGCGACACCTTGATATTCGTCATTTTGAAAATGATACGCTTGTTGTTTTTTGCCCGTTGGGAAATATTGAACAAACGCCCCTGTTTTTTTTCCTTGATCAAAAGTTCTAAATTCTTTCAGCACATGTCCCGGAAAATATTGAATCCATTTCCCATGCCGATTACCCTTCAAATAGGATTCGATTTTTAGCGTATCTTGGGTTTGTGGATCTACCCGAAAAAGTTTTCCTGAAAATGGTTTTCCCTCATAAAAAACTCCAGTATTTTCAAATGAAATCTGAGCATTATCCGCTGAAATGGTACGCATTTTTTCATCCGAAATGTCCGGCGAATTCTTTGAAGATTTAGAAAAAAGAGAGCCCCCATTATTCTCTTTTGAGGAACATTGAAAAAAAATAATTGCGATAAAAAAACTACTGAGATACCGTACCAGGCGTTCCATAGAAACCATTGCCATTGATATAAGGATCTTCTTGAGTAATGTGATAATGGTAAATTCCGGCAGGGAATTCGGTGGTTGCGTGTGTATGTCCATGCAGCACATCTAGGTTTGCATTGGTCACCGCTTTGCCATTTTCCCAAGGCCCATAGACTGGAAACCCATCGAGTAAAAACCCTAACAAGGCCATTTTATCTTTTTTAACGGTGGTCAAATACAAGGGTTCCACATGGTAATGGTATTTACCTCCAGGTGCTGGATGACCATAATATTGATCAAAAGAAGTCATTTCGCCAGTCAATGGCTGGTTAGGCCCAGCATATTGATTATAAAATGGAACCCCGTTCAATGAAATCCCAATAGCGCCTAAGGAGGTAGCGGTAACTTTAGTTGCTGCGACAGGCTTTACGGGTATTTTAAAGGTGTACAGTCCAGAGGAAATGCTATTAGGGTTTTTTGCAAAGTTCAATCCATTATAGGTTTTGCCAGAAAAAGTTTCGTATAAACTACTGTTTGTAGCATAATATACACTTTTATGGTCGGGGGCACCTGTGGCTTCAATCGTCACATAAGTTCCATCAGAAGTGATTTTTGTGGCCCCATAAATTAATTTAAAATGGGATGGTACTTCGGAAGCAGTGCTCGGCGTGGTTGTTCCACCCGTAGAACCACCGGGAGTCACGCCCGTACTGGGTGTTGGAATCGTAGAAGTTCCTGGATCACTTGACTTAGAACATCCTAGGCATAGAATTAAAAATACAAAGGCTTTTTTCATGATAAATTTTTGATAAGTTAACGACCTAACATTGGAAATAGTCTGCGAATTTCAGCTTCCGTCGGAATACTTCCATACTCGCAAATTTCAAAAGCCTCAGCATAATTAATCTGTTCCGCTTTTTCTTTTCCGTACCATTTTTCAAGCGCCTTTTTTACTTCAGGATTTACCTTAGTAACGCGCTTGCTCAATAAATATTCCCTCTGCTTCGCCTTATCTTTCGGAATTTCAGATTCGTAATTTCCGATCCAAGGAAGCCACTCAAAAAACTGAGATTGATGTGCATCTAGGCCATCTAATTTTTTGGCAATAACTGAAGTTATATCCACAGCAATATCGGCTTGGAAAGGATTTGGCTTCTTAAAATTGTCTTGGAAATATAAAAAAACAGGATTTTTGCGCAATGGAGGCGTATCTGGGGCAATGTTTGGGACACCCACCATAAAAGCCGCATCTTGCACCAAAACACCCGTATAGCGGTGGTCAGGGTGGTAATCATTTGAACGTGGGGCAATCACCACATCCGCTTTCCACTCTCTAATTTTGCGAATGATTTGAAGGCGTATTTCCAAGGTAGGAAGTAATTCGCCATCATGATTATCGAGTACATCGTAAGAAACCCCGAGGCGTTTGGCCACTTCTTTGGTTTCAGCAATGCGTCGTTTAGCTAACATTCCACCGCCTTCGCTTTGATGACCTGCGTCTCCATTCGTGACGGAAACAAATTTAACGTGATGACCCATGGCCACAAAAAGGGCGGCGGTGCCTCCACTTTTAATATCACAATCATCGGGATGAGCGCCAATCATAATGATTTGCAAAGGGCGATCTTGAGCGAAAATTATAGAATTGATGCCCAGAAAACAAAAGATAAACAACCAGTTTTTCATCGTTTTTATGTTTAATTGTAAATTTTAAAGCCAATAAAAGGCGGTAAATTCGAAAATAATTTAACAAAAATCGCACCTCATTACATACTCTGTATTTTTTAAAGAACGCAAATTACGTTCTTCAGGGCTTAACAAATCGTCACCACTTCAATACCTAAAATCTGTCCCAGTTTTTCAATTTTATTTCCTATGTGTCCAATACCGATCGCACAATGATGCGCTGGCCCTTGCTTCGACCATTCATTCATAAACCGTTTCGCGCCTATTGGAAAACGGTATCGGCTATTGGTATTGCCTATTTCGAGAATAGGCCCTTCAACTGATTCGCCTTGAGCAAGCAAAAGAAATACCTCATTTTTTCCTTCCACTACTGAAAGCAAGGTAACTGGACCGTGTTTTACTGTCATTTGAATAGATAATCCTTTGCCGGGCTTTCCGTGATAAATGGGAAGCGGAACTAAGCCGACCGGCCCTTCTGCAATAGCAAAATGTGCTGGGCCATCATGGCCAAGCAGAATAACATCATCCTTGAAATCCATCAGATAAAATTCTGAGAAGGACCCGCCCGCGCCAAACTCTGACATAATTTTCATTGCCTGCGCATTTTTCACTTCACATTCCCCCGCTACAGGAATATTTCGTCCCGTGAGCAAGGTGTTTCCAGCAATAACGGAAGTGACAATATTTTCATACTCATTGCCGTTCTCACCTTCATAATAATAAGCCATTGAACCAAGATGATGGTTTTCAATTAATTTATCTAGAGCCACCGACGTTTTAGCCGCACGTTCAATTTCATATTTTTCGCACGTAGGGTCCACATCAAAAATTTGATGAAACTCCTTAATTTTAGCTTCTACCTCAATGTCAGTTACCTCATCGCGGCATTTCTTCAATTCACACATTTCCAATAATTCAATATGAGTTCCAAATACCGCCGATTGTTTAGTCAAATCAGTATATACGTCAAGCATTCCACCGTAATAATGTCCCAAAACACCTAAGCGATTATTCCGCATAGCGCATGATACCCGCGCAGCTTCTGCCCATGTTTCAATTTCCTTCCATGCTTCTTCGTCTTGGAGGTATCCGGTCACAAAATCGTATGTGATCCCAGAACGGTTAAATACGCTAGCAATTTCAGGTACGGAACAGGCTTGACAGTTTTCTAGCCAAATTCCTGTCATCAAACCCCTGTCCTTTAATTGATTGAATTTATTGTAATCGAGTGCGGCTACTGGCTGGAGATTCAGAATAATAACAGGAACTTTCAGTTTCTGCGCAATAGGTAATACGGTGGATGATAACGCATAGGTTGACACATATAAAAAAACAATTTCAACGTCATTTACCTTTAAAAAATCGGCGGCCTCACGCGCCTTTATGGGATTATCCACCATGCCCGCATCGACAACCTCAACGCCAAATTGGCCTATATTATCTTTAATTAAATTTTGATACGATTTCAAATTGTCAAGCAAGCCTTCAAACTGAGCCCAATAGGTATCTAATCCGATTCCAAATAACCCTACTTTTGTTTTCATTTTAATGATGTGTCAACCCACTTCTAATACCTAATAGACGATTATAATCGAAATCAATACCGATTATATCAGAAAATATATGTTAACGAAAATGGAATATTATACCATAAATGATTGCGAAACGCTAATCATTTCAACTAAGCCGATATAAATTTGTCCAATTTATAAACTCTTTAAAAATGCAATGCTTAAAGGTATATTTTCTAATTCCTTATCGCTTTCATCTTCAATAAAACAGTGCTCAACTCCTCCTTTTTTAGCTAATTTGATGATCTGCTTCCAGTTGCCCTGACCAGCACCCACGGCCACATCATTTTCAGCAGGAGTACCACCTGTCAAATCACCTTTGATGCCCTTGCGAAGATCTTTTACGTGCATCAATTTGAAACGGCCTGGATATTTCTTCAGCAGCTTTACTGGCATATCCGCACCACCGCCATGTATGGTCCACAACACGTCCATTTCAAAAGAAACAAATTGTGGATTCGTATTTTTAATCATGTAATCCAACAAAGTCCCATCTTCAAAAGGTTGGAATTCAAATCCATGATCATGGTAACACAACGTTATTCCATTTTCCTTTAAAACCTTTCCCGCATTATTAAAAACCTCAACGGCTTTCTGTGCATCAGCTAACGAGAATTGGCCTTTTTTATGCGGAATCCAAGGACACATGACAAATTTAGAGCCTAACGTTTTTGCCCTTTTAACGACCGCCATAGGGTCTTTGATTAGTTCGTTAAAATCCGTTCCCGTCGATGGAATAGAAATTCCTCTATCATCACATAATTTTTTGTATTCCTCCAAGCCCATTCCATTGGAAGATCCTTCTACTTCGGTAAAGCCTAATTCTTTAATTAAATCAAGTGTTTTTTCAACGCCTTTCACTGGGAAATGCTTTCTAAACGTATACGTTTGAACACCTATCGGGTAGGTGTAAAGTTTCTGAGCTTGCAGCGTGCCTAAGCTCAACATGATTCCCAAAAGGGCCAAGATAATGGTGTTCTTTTTCATTTTTTTCGTTTATAGGTTCTTTTTATTTAATTCGTCTATTGCATGGTTTGCCGCTCTTGCCGCAAAAGCCATGTAGGTTAAGGTAGGGTTTTGAGTACTCGTAGATGTCATACAAGCACCATCCGAGACAAAAACATTTTTACACCCATGCACCTGATTCCATTCATTTAAGATAGAATTTTTAGGGTCTTTTCCCATTCGAACTCCTCCCATCTCGTGAATATCAGCACCTGGCGCAGATTTTGAATCCGCCGTTCGTATATTTTTATATCCCGCTTTTTCAAACATTTCTTGCATTTGATCTCTAAAATCTTGGACCATTTTCACATCATTTTCAGTCCAATCGCAAGAAAAAATGATTTGAGGAATTCCATATTTATCTTTCAAATCTTGATGAAGTCGGATGTGGTTTTCCTCGGACGGAACCGTTTCCCCCATCATCCAAGCCGATATATTCCAGGGTCCCATTTTACGGGCCAACAAATTTTTCCTTAAATCATCGCCCATTCCTTCTCGAGAAGAATACTCGCCTCGGCCTCCGCCTATTCCCGTCGCATAACCCCTTAAAAAATCCGTTTCTTGTTTGTGTAAATTTCTAAACCTAGGGATGTAGGCATTGCTCGGGTTTCCTCCCTCCGTTTTCTTGTCCTTAAATCCATCAAAGGAGGCATTTGCACTTCCTCGATAATTATGCCAAGCAATAAAATGACCCATTAAGCCTGAGTCGTTTCCAAGCCCTTTGGGGAACCTAGAAGAGACTGAATTTAATAAAATCGCATTGCTATTGATCGTCGAACCATTGACAAAAATTACCTTTGCGTAATAGGGAACCATTTCTTTGGAAATAGAATCGATGATTTGTACGCCAACGGCCTTATTCGATTTGTTGTCATAAATGATGGAATGCACCACGGAATTTGGACGAAGGGTTAAATTTCCGGTTTTAGCTGCCCATGGCAACGTGGAAGCATTGCTACTAAAATATGCCCCAAAATTACATCCGCGGTTACACATTTTTTGACTCATGCAACGCCCTCGACCTTGTTGGAAATGAATTTCTTGAGGATCCATTAAATGGGCACAACGGCCACCGACCACCCAACGATTTCCATATTCCTTCTTTAAAACTTCTTTAAAATGTGATTCCAAACAGTTCAACTCGAAACCCGGTTGGACGATGCTATTAGGCAATTCAGGCAAATTATCATTAAATCCAGCGATGCCCGCAAACTTTTCTACATGGTCATACCAAGGGGCTATATCTTTATATCGAATAGGCCAGTCCGTTGCAAAACCATCTCTCATAGGCCCTTCAAAATCAAAATCGGACCATCGCTGAGTTTGCCTAGCCCATAAAAGTGACTTGCCTCCGACATGATATCCGCGCGTCCAACGAAACGGTTTTTCGTAAACCACGGGTTGCTCATCATCCGGTAATGCCCAATGTTTCGTTTCTTCTCTTAAAAAAATAGGATTCGAAAATCCCTCTCGATCGGCTAAAGGAACCGTTCCTCGATGTTGGAATTCCCAAGGAGCCTTAGAGGCAGTTGGATAATCCTCCACGTGTTTCACTTGGCGCCCACGCTCCAAAACCAATGTCTTTAAGCCGCGATCACAAAGTTCCTTTGCGGCCCAACCACCACTCGCTCCAGAGCCAATGACAATTGCGTCATAGGTGAATTTCTTTTTGCTATCTATGTTGAAATTTGCCATCATTAAACTGCGGCGCAACCATGATAAAATCCAGGCGCCATTACATAGTGATAATAATTAACCATAACATATTCTGAAGTGGTATATCCACGAATCGTCTCATTTCTTAAGGTGTCTGCCACCCATTTATGTGTGGAGTTTGCAGCCAAATTTTGAAGAACTTTCTCCCGCTGTTCTTGGGTCGATTGGCCAAATGATTGCTGAAATAACTGTTTGGCGAGTTGGTCAACTTCCAATAAAAATTCCTTAATTTTATTTTGATCTGCCGCCGTGAAGCAGTCGGCAAATAATACATCTAAAAATTTACCTACTCCAACTCCATTTGCTCCCTTTTCAGCACCTTCGGGAATGAAGGTTCCGGCAATTAGAGATAGCTTATCTTTTTGATCTTCACTAAAAACGACAGAAGGTGTCAGCTTTTGAACCGACCAACCTTGTAGCCAATTTGGCAATATGGTGGTGGCCGCAGCAGTTAAACCAATCGATTTTATTAATTCGCGTCTTTTCATTTTTAAAAATAAGGCTCATAAAAATGCCAAAAATTCTCGAGTAAATGACAATTTCTTCGAAAAAAATTTAAAAATTAAACGGATTCCCAGTCCCCAGCTTTACTAAATTTTTAAATTTAGCAAAGCTAAAGCCCCACTTCCGCATATTGCTATTTTTAACTGATTTTCTAGATCATGAAACTGATTTAAAAAATATTTTTTAACTTCCCCCATGAGATTATTCGTTGGGCTATTATTCATTGGCTTTTTTAGCTTTTTTACCGCACCTGAATTTACTGATTGGGGCGGATATAATGGCGGTGATAACAGAAATCACTTTTCGCCACTGACCCAAATAAACGTTAGTAATGTCAAAAATTTAAAGCTTGCCTGGTCCTATTCTTCCGGGGGTGCTGACACCGTCAACCAAACCACCCAAATTCAATGCAATCCCATCATCATTCAAGGGGTCTTGTATGGCGTTTCGGCAGGATCACAGGCATTTGCTCTAGACGCGAAAAGTGGTCGAGAAATTTGGAAAACAGCTATTCAAGAAAAAACGCCCAGTATGAATAGTCGGGGTGTGGCCTTTTACTCATCTCCAGGACAACGTTCAAAAATATTTTTTGGCTATGGCTCCTACCTCTTTGCATTAGATGCTAAGACGGGAAAGCCCGTTGAAAATTTTGGTCAACATGGTAAAATAAATTTACTTGACGGAATAAGGCGTCCTGGTTCCGATGATTATACGGTACTCAATACGCCGATTTCCATTTACAAAAATACATTGATTGTGGGCACCAGAGTGTCCGAATCCGCCCCCGCTTTGCTTGGAGATATTCGCGCTTTTGACGCTACAAGTGGGCGATTAATTTGGACTTTTCATACGATTCCAAAACCCGGTGAATACGGATATAAAACTTGGGAAAAGAATAATTACAAGAATGTTGGCGGAGCTAACAACTGGATGGGTATGGCGGTAGATTCCAAAAGAGGCATTGTTTTTGTTCCTACCGGTTCAGCTGCTTTTGATTTTTATGGGGGAAATAGAAAGGGAGATAATTTATTTGCCAACTGCCTCCTGGCCTTAGACATTCGAACAGGAAAACGGCTTTGGCATTTTCAAACGGTACATCATGACATTTGGGACCGGGATATTCCTGCGCCACCTAATTTATTTACGATTACACAAAATGGCAAAAAACGCGATGTCGTTTCTATTTTAAGCAAACTAGGTTTTATGTTTGTTTTTGATCGGGTAACGGGTAAATCTATATTCCCCATTGAAGAAAGGCCTTTCCCCGCTTCGGATGTTGTCGGGGAACAAACTTCTAAAACACAGCCCATTCCACTTTGGCCTCTGCCATTTGTTAAGCAAACATTTACCGAAAAAGATGTAAATGAATGGGCGTCAAATAAGGATGAAATCATCGCTGAACTACGCAATTCCCAAACGGGTCAGCCATTTATCCCCTTAAGTATAACAAAGAAAACTATTTTTTTCCCAGCAACGGATGGAGGGGCCACATGGGGGGGAGCTGCGGTAGATGAAAATAGTGTCATATACATTCCTGCCAAACAAAATCCTGTGTATAGCTCCTTGGTTCCCGTAGAAAAATCGATTGAAAACTCTGGCAAATCACTATACGTGCAACATTGTCAAAGTTGCCATGGGGTAAACCGAGAAGGAAGTGAAGACGGGACCATTCCTACATTAAGGGAAGTCCATAAAAAATATACGGAACCCCTTTTAAATCAAATTTTAGTGAAAGGAAGGGGAAGAATGCCCGCTTTTAATTTTCTTTCTGCGGCTGAAAAAAAGGCTATTTTAGCTTATACCCAAGGATTGAATTTAGCCGTCGAGGGCCCCGTTAAAAAATCGACGCTAGACTTTTCCCCCTTTAGCTTTACTGGCTATACGCGCTGGTATGATAGCAAAGGATATCCGGTCAGCAGGCCGCCTTGGGGAACTTTGACTGCGATTGAAATGAATACGGGAAAACACCTTTGGCAAATTCCTTTGGGCGAATATCCTGAATTAACGGCTAAGGGAATTGCGCCTACGGGGACCGATTTATATGGTGCACCAGCCGTGACTGCGGGGGGCTTACTATTTATAGCGTCAACAAAAGATGAAATGTTTCGGGCCTTGGACCGACAAACCGGAAAGATTTTATGGCAATATAAATTGCCCGCTGCCGGATACGCTTCCCCTAGTATTTACTCGATTGACGGCGTTCAGTATATCGTTATTGCGTGTGGTGGAGGCAAGGTAAAAACTAGATCCGGAGATAAGTATTTGGCTTTTGCTTTAGGTAAATAAATTTGCGGGAAATCGCTAGAAAATTAAAATGTGATTGTGAAAAAAAGGGACCTCACCCCCCAGCTTTACTAACTTTTTAAAAGTTAGTAAAGCTAAGCCCAAGCGCTTAAAAATCAATCTATAAAACTGATTCTATTGATCAAGCTTTTGATAATCAATTTCTAAAAAATCCTCCACGCACGCAGCCCAATATTTTTCGACAAAAGCCGTGTGCAAAGAATGACCCGCATACAAATTATAGGCTTCTTGGTTTTCAAATTCCATCGAAATGCCAAATTCAAATAGATTTTTGGCACTGGTTTGCTTTAATACCTCAAATTTTTGAACCCCTGGAATTTGTTTTAATTCATCGACCGCTGCAAAATATTGCAATTTATCTGCTGGGGATAAGCTCGACTTGAGTGTTAAGATAACAGAATGGCGAATCATATTTATCTAATTTAAATTACCAACGAACGGCTTTGAAAGTCCAATCCGGATTAACTTTTTGCATTTCAATTTCATCATTTCTTTTGGTTAGTCCACAGGCCAAATAGTTTTGATGCAAGGCCGCTAAAGCCACTCGGTCTAATTCCACTCCTAAACCAGGTTCGCTAGGCACTTCGACCGAACCATCCTCAAATTTCATGCGCCCGCCTATAATAATTTCGTCCGACTGCCATGGGTAATGCGTATCCAACGCATAAGTCATTTTGGGCAATGCCGCACCTAAATGCACCATGGCTGCCAGTGATATGCCTAAATGGCTGTTGGAATGCATGGACAAATCTCGGCCAAAAGTTCCACAAATACCCGTCAATGTCATCGACGCACGTAGGCCCCCCCAAAAATGATGGTCACTCAAAATGATGTCCTCGGCGCCTATTTCAATACTCCTAGGAATTTCTCCAAAAGAGGTTGTGCACATATTGGTGGCCAAAGGTGTGTTTAAAGCCTTACGAACCATCGCCATATTTTCTTGGCCTCGAACAGGATCCTCCAAATACTCTAAATATGGCTCCATTTCTTTCCCATATTTTATGGATGTTTCAACGGTCCAAAGAGCATTTGGGTCAATTCGTAAGGGGTATTTTTTACCGAATGCTTCATGCAAGGCAATCACCGCATCCACTTCCTGACGAGGTTCAAAAACTCCACCTTTTAATTTGATGGATTGAAAACCAAATTCCTTGCACATCGCTTTCGCTTGAGCAACTATCTCTTCTGGATTTAATGCGCTTTTTTGTCGGGCTGCATCCCAACCCGTAGCATTTGGATTGAGGCCGAAACCTAGTTCGCCGCCAGCACCTTCATATTTGTAAAATAAATAGGCCGAAAAAGGAACCCGGTCACGCATCTTTCCGCCTAATAAATCGACAATCGGTTTTCCGGTAACCTTGCCCATGATGTCCATGCAAGCCACCTCCACCGCACTAAAAATATGCACTAATTTTCGTTGGTCCCAAGGAGCTAATCCTCGGTCAGCCACCGAATCTGTTCCAAAGGCCTGTTCTAAAATATGCCGAATTTGGTTTAATTGAAACACATCTTGGCCGATCAACAATTTTTTTGATTCTTCCAAAGCCGCATCAATATCCTTAGTTCCGGGAATTTCACTAATGCCTGAAATGTTATCCTCGGTCACAATTTCCAAAACCGTACGCAAGGCATAAGGAGCATGTAAGCCCGCAGCATTCAATAATGGAGGGTCGACAATCGCGATGGGGGTAATGTGAATTTCCTTAATGCGGGGTCCTGCAGTATACGACATATTTATTTTATTTTTCTAATAACAATACCAAAGAGCTGTGATCCAATTCTCCATTCCCCACGTCCACCGCTTTTTTCATTTGTTGGGCTACTTGGGCCGTACCCATTAAATCCACATTTAATGCTTTTCCAGTCTCCAAAGCAATATTCATATCTTTATTATGCAGCTTAATTTTGAAGCCGGGTTTAAAATTTCGATCAATGATCCGTTGGCCATGCAAGTCCAAAATCCGACTTTGAGCAAATCCCCCCAGTAAAACTTCGCGCATTTTTTCTAAATCTACCCCTGCTTGGTTCGCCAAAGTGAAAGCTTCGGAAACGGCTTGTATCGTCATGCCGACAATCATTTGGTTGCAGGCCTTCGTAATTTGGCCAGCTCCCGCTTTGCCAATGTGAACAATGTTTTTACCCATCGCTTGAAAAATAGGTAATGCCTTGTTAAATGCCTCTGAAGATCCACCCACCATAATAGATAAAGTTGCCGCCTCGGCACCTACTTGGCCCCCGGAAACAGGAGCATCCAATGCGTCAACGCCAATTTTCGATAATTTGGCATGAATTTTATGGGCCATTAGGGGCGAGATTGTTGACATGTCAATGAAAATTTGGCCTTCTTTCATCGTGCTTACAATCCCTTCGTCTCCAAACAAAACCGACTCCACTTCAGGTGAATCCGGCAACATCGTAATAATCGTGTCTGCTGATTCTGCCAACAATCTAGGAGAAGCACAAAGTTTGGCTCCTGATAATTGCACCTCCTTTGCCGCAGCACTTTTTTCAAGTACAGAAACAGAGAAGCCTGCTTTCAATAAATTCAATACCATAGGTTTTCCCATGATCCCTAAACCAATAAATCCAATATTTTCCATGTGTAAATTAAATCAAGGGGAATAATTTGGCCCCAATTAAAATGACTACTAAACCTGTTAAACCCATCACTACTAAGAGCGGGGAAATTGTTTTAAGCGCTTCCTTTTCTGATAGGTCGCTCAATTTACAAAATATCCAAAAGCCGGCATCATTCATCCAAGGGACTAATTTGGATCCGCAGCCAATCGCTAATCCAATATATACTGGATTAAACGCTAAATTGGACTGACCTGCCATCCCCGACAAAATTCCTGAAGCCGTGATCAGCGCCACAGTGGCCGAACCTTGTGCCGTACGAACCACAGCAGCGATAAAAAATGCCATCGGAATTAAAGCCATTTGGTACCCCGCGGTCAATTCGGCAATTTTAGCACTAATGCCGGTTTGTTGGAGTGTCCCACCAAAAGCCCCACCAGCTGCCGTAATTAAAATAATTCCTCCCCCGCTCATTAAAGCCGTCTGCACAAATGGCGTTAGGCTTTGCCCCTTATCCTTT
Organism: Spirosoma fluviale; assembly: GCA_945866095.1. Taxonomy (GTDB): domain Bacteria; phylum Bacteroidota; class Bacteroidia; order Cytophagales; family Spirosomataceae; genus Aquirufa; species Aquirufa fluvialis_A. Next base: position 39,011 of record CAMBGA010000001.1, on the reverse strand, counting down.
TTATTTTTTGCCATAACTCCTAGGGCAGCCACTCCCCCTAAAATGATGGCAATATTTTTATCTCCAAAAAATTTAACGACCGCCGCAAATTGATTAAATAAGCTTCCCGCATCTACAGAATTAGCCCCTTTTAAGAAATTTGAAATCGCCGTATCTAAACAAATGAGCACTAAAGGAATCATGACTGGCAGTAAAGAAACCCCTAATCCAGGTAAATTTTGATCTTCTTTGGCTGATATTTTTTTAAGATCCTCCAGTTTTGCATCGACCGAATCCCGTAATTCAATGGGCCATTTTTTGTTCGCCCAAACGGAGAAAATATAGCCCGCTGATACGGTGAAAAAACCGACAACGATTCCGCAACCCATCATTAAGCCGATCGGTATGTGCATTTCGCCAATTAAAAAAAGTGGCCCAGGTGCTGGTGGAACTAATGAATTTGCCATTGCGGCACCCGACATAATACACAATATCAAGAGTAGATAATTTTTGCCGATTCGTAAAGTCATGGCTTTGGCGAGGGGAATCATTAAAAATATCACCGTGTCAAAAAACACAGGAATTCCCAGAAAGAAGCTGCCAAAAAGAAAGGCAAATGGGGCTTTATCCACGCCCGTAAATTTTAATAAAGATCGGATGATACGCTCAGCCGCACCGGATTCCAACATGCATTTCCCGATGATCGCAGCCATGGCAATCAATATGCCTATTTTAGCACAGGTATTCCCAAATTCGGTGGCTATTCGTTCGCCCACACTTTTTTTAGAAAAGGATAATGCAGCGCCTGCGTCCATCCCTTTTGACAGGGCAAACTGTTCTAATATAGAAGCGGGTGTCAAAATAGCGACAACAAAAGCACCTAATAAAAGAGCTAAAAATGGATGTAGCTTTAAACCAATAATACCCCCAACGACTAAAACTATTCCAATCGCCAATAAAATAATAGGATCTAATATCATGATGCTTGAGATCTAAGTTTTGCTAATTTTTCTACCATGTTTTTAGCCCCATCAGCCACAAAAGTAGCATCGGCGCCGCAGGCAATAAATTGTATGCCCATTTGATGGTATTTGGAATATTCCTCTGGATTAAAAAATAAAATGCCCGTTGCTTTGCCCGCTTTATTTGCGGCCTTAATCGTTTTTTCTACCGCCGCTAAAAATTCAGGATGATTGAATTGGCCAAAAATACCCAACTCCATCGAAAGATCTGCCGGGCCTATAAAAAGCACATCCACCCCGTCTAAATTTGCGATTTCGTCGACGTGATTTAAGACCTCTTTGGTTTCAATTTGAACAATTCCTAAAATATTTTCTTGAGAGGTTTCGTAATAGCTTTGAAAATTTTGGGCAAATTGTGTGGCCCTCACCATTTTTGCTACGCCGCGCTGGCCCATCGGTGGATAATATAAGCCATTCACTACTTTTTTCGCTTCGGCCAGATTATTTATCTTGGGACACATAACTCCTTCGGCTCCCATGTCTAAAACCCGATGAATGCGCTGGGGTTCAGTACTTTCCACCCGAACAATGATTCCCGCAGGTGTATGTTGGAGCCCTTGCATCTGCGCCAAAGCCTCTTTTTCTGATCCGGCACCATGCTCTAGGTCAATTAACACCCAATCAAATCCAGATAGGCCAACAATCTCCGCGGTTAAGGGGCTACCGAGGTTGAGCCAACAACCATGCAAGGTTTCCCCATTTTTTAATCGGCTTTTAAGTTTTTTCATAGGTTTAAGTTGATCATGATGTAAAATTTTGATTTTACTCTGATTTTTTAACAGATTATTTAATATGTGTCGCTCTTTTTTACGCTTTGCCAAAAATGGACTGATCCGCCAAATATAACAAAGCTAAAGATCTTGACATACAAATAAATTGGTAGATTAAAATTTTATACCAATTTACTGATAAAATGATTCATTTAGAAAGTAAAACCAAGCGTGCAACTCACATTTCGAGGGGCGCCAGGTAAAATTCCAAAGCCGGGGAAAGCACCTGTTCCCCTTCTTGTGAAATAGGAAACATTCATTACATTATTGACAGAACCCTTCAAGAGCCAATGTTTGCGGTATTTATAGGTGAATGAAAAGTCGCCTAGTGTATACGCTGGGATTAGGCCAATCGTGCCTGCTGCGGTAGGCTTAACCGTATTTTGTGCATCAGAAAAAGATTCTGCTGTATAAGCCATTTGATATGTAAATGACAAACGCTGATATGTATATGTAAGTCCAGAGCGAAGAATTTGTTGAGGCGCATTTTCCAATTTCTTTCCTGCTAAATTTTCTCCTGAGGTTAAAGGGAAGTTGTCATGCACCGCATTATTCAATCCTACAGAAACAAAGACACTTATTTGACCATAGCGCGAGCTCCCATGAAGGAATGAAATAGGATCCATTTCCGCATATAATTCAATTCCCATTGAAGAACTTGAGCCTAAGTTTGTCCGATATAAATAGGGCTGACCGTTTGAGTTTTTCATGGACAAATTGCCAATTCTATCTGAAAATTTAAGCAGGTAAACACTCATATCGTAGCGCAAGAAATTGCCTTTTTTGCCCCTTATCCCCAAATCAAAGTTCAAAGATCTGGCATCTTTTAAATCTAAATCGACGACATCGGTGGTGGAGGAAGGCAATAAATCCGAAAAGCTGATGGGCCTAAAACTTTGGGATGCATTGCCATAAATTTCAAGCGCTGAAGAAGGCTTAAAGGATGCGCCCACTCCCCATAATATAAAACTACGTAGGCGATCAGGGCTCAAAAATTTCGAATTATTGTCTAAAAATCCATTCCCCTGGGAGAGGATGTATTCATAGCGTAAGCCGCCTGCCAACTTAAATTTGGGGCTAATGGACAACGCATTTTCAATAAACGCAGCGAAGTTTTGGTTGACAAAATTTAAAGATCTTGGGAATTTTGGATCTACTAAATTTTCTGAATACGTTGACCCATTATTGGCAATCCCTTGTTGCTGACGAAACATATTTCCTCTAAAAATCCGAAGGCCTACTGACGTTTGCCATTTTTCATTGTAAGCACTTAGGCCCGAACGAAATTCCGCCCCATAGGAAGTATATTCGTCCCGATCTAGAGATCTATTGGCATAATTCCCCGCACTATTGGGAACATCTAAGACGTCGTTAGCTTTAGTAAAACCTAATTGAGATCTCCCGCTTTGAATGGCAAAAACTTGTATTTGGGAATTAAACAATTTGCTTGGGGAATAATGGAATTTTACTACGGGCATGAGCCAATGGGAATAATAATAATTTCTGGCCCTATTTGAGACCCATGGGTCTACCTTAAATTGGGCCTCACTGATTCCTCCTCCCAACTGAGCCTGTGCGTTTGATTTTGTTAGTTCAAATGAAAGCAGTCCATCAGCCATTGGCTTCCAATCGACTCTAAAATAACTTTGATTCGAATTGAAATCTGAATTTGGACGGAAGCCATCGCCAGCTCTGTATTGATGCGAGGCTACAAATGCTAATTTTTTCATTCCAGAACGGAATTTAATGAGAGATGAATTTAATCCAAAAGACCCAAAAGTTTGTTGGACCTCCCCGCCAAATCTCTTTTCAAAGACTGGTTTTTCCAGTACATAATTAATCAAGCCGCCGACTTGAGGTCCATATTGCAAAGCGGCGGCACCTCGAATAATTTCAATCTTTTCTACCCACTCAAAGGAAGGTGTATAATAGGCTTCATTATAACCCATGGGGTCGGGAGTGATATCATAGCCATTTTGCCTCATGTTAAAATCCCAAGAACGGTTTGTGCTTAAACCACGAATGGCAATGCTTGTGTTAAATCCTGAAGGATCACTTTCAATAACGTGAAGCCCAGGCGTTCTTCCAAAAACTTCTCTAAATGATTGATTAGCAAGATTCGCATCCATTTTACTAAGAACAATTAATTCAGATTTTTTAGCCGCCAATAGCCTCACGCCATCAAAGTCTACTATACTGCCATTCCCCTTTATCCCCGAATTACCTAGAACAAATACTTCAGATAACATTTTTGAATTAGCGGTTGTGTCAACAAGCACCCCTCCACGCGCAAAAGAAATAGAACAAAAAAACAAAGAGAAAAATAAAAAACTAAGGCGGTAAAACATTCTATATTAATTTAGACTAATTACAAATAGTCTGCAAATATAAAAGCCCGATCGTAAAAAAACAAACTATTTAGAATAAATATAAATAGGGTTAGATTCATTAAGATCATCAGCTGAAAAAAAGAAAGGGCAAAAATTGCGGGAATATGAAAAAGCCTAAAACATACCTCGCAGCACCAGCTTTACTAACTTTTTAAAAGTTAGTAAAGCTATACGCATATAAATAAAGCCCATAATTTAGCCCTTATTTTATTGATCATATAACTGATAAAAATAAACCCAAGGATAAAATGCCCTTGGGTTATATGCAATCCTACTTCTAAATTATTTTCTCACAAACCAACATCACAAACTATCATTAAACGCCTCTCAGTAAACTAGCACTTCCATGAAGTACATAGACTGTTTGGGCTCGTTTTGTTTTTAGTTCGATTAATTTTTCCAGCATTCGAACTCTTTATTCTCCACAGATTTGATTAGAAAAAGGGAGTTTGATTGAATGAAATTTGATTGAAGCATAAATCTATTTTGGGTAAAAAGTCTTGAAATTTTAAGGGAATATATTTGAAGTAAGCCGACGATCATTACACCCAAAACCTCCTTTTTATGAAGATTTGTTAATTGGCCGACACGATTTACAGCAGAAAGAAAATCCATTCAAACATAATTTTGACAAATATATAATACTTTTTGTTATAATAGTATTGCTATTTCAAAAGATAATTTGTGATAGATTGGTATTACTATTACTATATTTGAACTAAATTTTTAGAATATATGGATTTTCAACTCAGTTTTAAGGTCAACGAACATATCTATTTGCGCGATCCCGAATCTTCGGAATTAGGCAAGCAAATTGTGAAAAATGCGATTGATTTAATTTATGAGCTGGGTTTCGAGCATTTTACCTTTAAAAAATTAGCCACTAAAATGTCCACTACCGAGGCGTCTATCTACCGGTATTTTGAAAATAAACACCGATTACTTTTATACATTTTGAACTGGTATTGGTCCTACATGGAGTTTCTTGTTGATTTTACTTTCCAAAATATCCAAGATCCGAAAGAAAAGTTAATTAAGATTATCACTTTGCTTACGCAAAATTTACCCGAAAGTGTAGGCCAATTAGATTACAACAAATCTTATTTAAACCAAATTGTCCTATCTGAAAGCAGTAAAGTTTACCTGATAAAAGAAGTCAAGGAAATCAATTCCTATCAAGTTTTTAAACCTTACAAAGACTTATGTAACAAAATTTCGGAGGTCATGCTAAGCTTAAATCCCACATATGCTTATTCTAGATCTCTAAGTAGCACCTTGATTGAAACCGCTCATAGCCAACAATATTTTAGTAAAAATTTGCCTCGATTGACCGATATTTCAAGTGAAAAAGATGAAAAATTTGTGTTTAATTATTTGAACCAATTAGTTTTTAGCGCACTAAAACCGGTTTGAAAAATAGATCGCTCCTAAATCAATGATAAATTTTAAAAAACTTATTTTATTGACCAGGAAATTGATTTTTCAATAAAATCTTGGAATGGCTTATTGTCCCATACATCTTTTGAATGGCCCATCGACGTATATAGCATATTCCCTTTCCCCACTTTTTTAACCCAAGTAACGGGATGGTATTTCCCCATGCCAAAATTCTTGTCTTTCATCCAAAGCATATTCCCACTTGGCAAAATTTTATCTCCATCAATATAAAAAAGGACTTGAGCATCTTTGGGTTGTTCATAAAATACATACCATTCATCCTTGGCATTCCATTCGCCCACAAGCCATGATTTAAAACTAGAATCAGCTCGCGCCTCCACATGAATCTTCGCATTTTGAAATTGAGGATTCAACGGATGATGCGAAAATTTAGCTCCCAATAATATCTTTTGATACCATTCCCACTTACGGTGTGAATCGTCCCCAGATCCATGAATACCTAAAAAATTACCTCCATTCATGATATATTTCTGAAAAGCCATTTGCTGTTCATCATTCAAAACAGGGCCCGTCGAATTATTAAAAATAACTAAATCAAACAAGCTCAATTGCTCCTCATTAAACACGCCACCCGACTCTGTTTCATATAAAAACCAATGATTCTTTTTTGCCATTTTAGTTAAAATTGGGCTTGATGCCTCTATAGATTCCCCATGCCTGAAACTCGCTGTTTTAGAAAAAACTAGAATAGCTGGCCGATTTTTGGCTATAAACAAGGTAGGCCTTTCCGTCTCGTAAAAAACTGGAAACCCATTTTTTACTTTATAAAAAAAATAGAGCGCCAAAAATAAAAAAAGCACCCAAAATACCTAAAATTGACCAGCCAATAATTTTAAACGCTTTTTTCATTTGATACGTTTTTTCAAATTTACAATTATCTATTAAACTACAAGTTATGATACACGAACTAGGTACTTGCCTTGAGTTTGATAAAAATGCCTAAGAAGCAGCAGATTTTTACAAAAACACTTTTTCGGAATTTGATCCCGATTTAGAAAAAGCCGTCCAAAGTTAAATCTATCTTAAACAGAGAAAACATACCTCGCAGCACCAGCTTTACTAACTTTTAGAAAGTTAGTAAAGCTATACGCGACAGACTAAATTACCTCAATATAAACTGATTTCTTTAATCAACTAACTGGTTTTTAATTTAGACTTTACCACATCCGCCGGGTATTTTAAGGCCAATTTTCTGATTTCATAGCTGAAATCCGCAAAGGTTTCTTCCCATAATGTAGCCTCCTCAGGGCTATATTGGTAGAATCCGCGGCCATTGCTTACGCCTTTCCCCCCAGATTTGACAATGTCATCGATCAATTTTGGCATCTCCGTACCATTGTATAAAGTGCCATTTAAATCCTTCATCACATTATGATAGGCAGGCACTCCGGTTAAATCCATCCAACCAAAAACCCCAACCAATGTCATCCAATACCCCGTATTATTTCGGCAAGCACGATCCACATCTTCCACCGTCGCATATCCATTTTCGACCAAATAAAATGCCTCTCGGTACATCGCATACATCAATCTATTCGCTATAAATCCTCGAATATCCTTGCGCACTAAGGTTGGCTCCTTCCCCCAACCATGCGATAATTCATATAAATATTCTCCCTTCTTAATATCACTTTGGTCCCCACAAATAATCTCTAAAAAGCGCGTGGTATGCGATGGCTCCGCCCAATGTAAACCAAAAAACCGGTCAGGTTTTTGGGTCAATTTCTGAAGCTCGCTGATGGGAATCGCCGAGGTATTTGACGTGAGCAAAGTATCGTCGCCAATTTCAGCCTCAATCTTCCCATAAACAGATCGCTTAATTTCTTCGTTCTCAATGGTACACTCGATGACCAATTGGCATACTTTTAATTCCGCATACGATTCACTAATGATCAAATTTTTCAAATAAAATTCCGCCGCTTCAGTGATTAATCCTTCTTCCCTCGCCTTCGTTAAATGTTTCCTAATCCGCAATTCTGCCGTCTCCATGTCAACGGGAATTGGCGCAATGGCAACAACGGGATGGCCCGACATCAACAAACAGGTGGCGATGCTACACCCCATCAGGCCTAAACCCACTACACCCACTGGTATTTCTGTTGCTTCCATTATTGATTTTCTTTCAAGATTTTTTCCACCGCCATCATGATTTCATGCTGCTCATGGTTATTTCCCAATCGATCCATAAAACCTTCTAACACTTTTTTCGATTCCGCTGATTTGATGGCCCCAATGCGCTGAACCATGTACAACAAAAATTTTGGCATCTTCGCTTTTTCAGCCATCACTAAACTTCTCATCGGATCGATCGCAGCCAAAGGCTCAGCCGCATACCAAACCATCAACGGGATATTATGATCTAAACGATCTTCGGATTTTTGAACTAAGGCTTCCACCACATTCCACCTCAACTCAGGGCGCAAACGCATCAGCCCAGACAACATAGCCAAACGTACCTGTGCACTGGATTCTGTCTTAGCCATGGATTCCAATTTGCTTAAAAAAGAAGCCGAAATTACTTTTTTCTCGCAAGCCAATTGGATCGCCCAACTACGTACATGAGGACTTTCGTGGCCCAATAAATTCTCCAAATCCAATTCGGTTAAACCTCCCGTTACCTGTAAAGTCCATAATGCCCTGAGCTTACGCGTAACATCAGGATTCTTGTCTAAAATATCCCTTAAGGCTTTGTAAACCTGCGCATTTCCCCCTCTTTCCTGCAAAATGGTTCGCGATTGACGCACATACCATTCGTTGGGATTCAATTGATGATTCACTAATTCCATGTCGGTCGATTTGCTCAAATCCACCCGAACGAACACGTCCGTTTCATGGGTAATTTTAAAAATTCGGCCCATGGTTTTATCATGTACGTCTGGATTGTTGCTATGGCATTGATTTTTATCATACCAATCAATCGCATAGACTGATCCGCTAGGGTCATATTTCATGTTAAGCCACTGCGACCATGAATCGTTCATAGCCAAAAAATCTTTTTTATGGCTGGCGCTGTACCCTGAACCTTTGGGGGTCAAAATATCTACATTAAGTTTTGCCCCATTGATATTGTTCATGAAAATATTGTTTCTGAATTCTTTGGGCCAAGTATTTCCTCCCAAATAAATCATGGCTCCGGCATGCGCATGACCTCCTCCGGCAGAAGCCGACCTAAAGTTGCCCGCATGGGGTCCACGATCCCCTACATAATGCACATGGTCCGCGATGGTTTTAATGTCGTCATAGGTGTAGGGATTAAAATGTTTCCCACCTTGCCTTTGATAACGTGCGCCTTGAATGATGTGAAACATGTGCGGAATCACACAAACCGTAATAAATGGATGTCCATACTCATTAAAATCAATGCCCCAAGGATTGCTTGACCCCTCAGCAAACACCTCAAACACATGCGTTTTAGGGTGAAAACGCCAAACACCCGCATTGATCTTGGTTCGTTCTTGATCCGTAGCCCCCGGTTTCCCCACATTGGAATGGGTGAAAACCCCATGTGTTCCATATAGCCAGCCATCTGGACCCCAACGTAAACTATTTAAGACTTCGTGGGTGTCCTGAACGCCCCAGCCATCCAGCAACTTTTGGATCGGACCCGTCGGTTTATCCAGGGTAAAGTCGGTGGGAATAAACAACAAATAAGGTGCGGCTCCTAACCAAACTCCCCCCATGCCCACTTCGATACCACTGACTAAATTTAGCCCTTCCATGAACACTTTTCTTTTGTCCAACGACCCATCTCCATCCGTATCCTCGAAAATCAAAATCCGATCTTTTCCTTGTCCTTCGGGAGCTGGAATCGGATAGGTATGTCCCTCCACAACCCATAGTCGGCCCCGAGGATCCATCGTGAAACTAATCGGACGTACAATATCGGGCTCTGAAGCGGCCAAGGTAATCTTAAATCCTTTGGGCAATGTCATCACTTTTGCCGCCTCTTTTCCAGAAAGTCCCGCATGAAGGATCGGGTCAAGTGGCGGAAGGACGATGATGTCTTTTTGATTTAATTCATTAGGAAATGTTGGCCTCGTGGCATGAAACCTAAAATTGTCAAAATTTATGTGCGCCAATTTATCATGCCCCACATAAGGAATAGGCGAAATTCCTGTCTCGTTATCGATAATCCTAATGAACATTTCCTGGCCCAGATGCGCTTTTAAATTGGCCACCACAGGTTGTAAGGTAGCGCGCCCCTGACCCGTAGATTTAAAAATAACCTGTTGGCTTTTCGCCAAAACAAGCTCCACTCGAGTATCTTGAATCGCTCCACCGGAGACTAAAAAGCTTGCAAAAGGATGCGTAATTTTAAAGGATTCAGACGTTAGCGTCCCGGTTAATGCATATTTAACCGTACCGCCGCTACTCAAAAAATACGTTCCTTCAGGGTTAATTTTAGCTGTTTTATCATGTAGGGGAGAGGGTTCTTGGCTAATGATTGGATTTAAAAAAGCTTCTCCTGTGGCTTTCCAATTTTCCAAAGTTCCTGTTTCAAAATTGACATTGATCGTTTTGCCATTTTTTTTCGGGATAACTCCTGTGGAAGCGATCGTTTCTGTCTCCCCTGTGACAATCTCTAATTTGCCCACCATCCCAGCGGCACGATGCCCGGGCACGGTACAAAAATAGGTGTCATTTTCTTTGGCAATAAACGTCATGCTGACCTTGGCCCCTTTATCTAAAATGGATGGCGTTTTTATCCCCGCTTTTTCTAAGGCTATGTCATGGGTCATCGTCTCCCCATTATATATAGTGATCCGAACTCGCTTCCCCTTGTTGGCTTTTAGGGTAGGATTTCTGGTTCCATCTTTGGCAAAATAACCCAGCATTGTGGCTTCCAAGACATAATCATGGTCGATGCGCGAAGTGTCTTGCGGTACATGTAGAGAGGAGGGTTTTACCATTTTGCTGGTGGACGCCAAACAAATTGTCGCCACTAAAATGACCACCCCATTACGGAAAAAATTCTTCATATATCGGTTAATTTATGGAAGCTCTTGCAAATAAATATCTTTAAACGCGACGATCGCCTTCGCGCCGCCATGAATCTGTAAAGCAATGAGGCCCGAGGAAGGGATGGATGCATCCGTTTCTGTGTAATCCACCGTTTGCTTGCCATTAATATAGAGGCGAATTCGTTCATTTTCCGCTCTTATTTCATAGGTATTCCAATCGCCTTGCTTGATCCACGAGAGAACATCCGCTTCATTGGGCTTCATCAGCGTTTTATTACGCCTTGATTCGTCATATAAACTAGCCCAATAATCCTTGCCCCAATCCGCCTGATATCCAATCATTTCATAGGCCGGATTGGTGGCTTTCACACTTCGAAATTGAATTCCTGAATTAACAAAGCCCTCCGTTCCGGTCAATTTTATCTTCAGTTTCAAATAAAAATTATGGTAGATTTTTTTAGCCACGAGGAAATTATTGTGAGGAACTCTTGTTTCTAAGGAGCCGCCCACCAACATCCCATCCTGAATGCGCCAAGTTAAGGTGTCGCCTTCCCAGCCTTTAAATGTCTTCCCGTCAAACAATTTTTGTTTTTTACCAGGCTTGGAATCTAGCCCTAGATTAGCACGATTAAATCCATATGTCGGGCTGATGGATATGCACAGCATAGCAATAATCAAGTAATGGTACATTTTCATATTCATAGGTTTATAAAATCGTTTTAAAATTACGACTTTGTTTGAAATAGCCTAAGAATCAAAACGTTTCTTTGAAATTTATCCTGAAAGCGGAGGTTAATTTTTGTGGATTTCCGTAGGTAGAAATGTGCCAACAAACTTCTTCTTTAATGCCGTAAATTTTTATTCTAGCCCCGCTAATTTCTTCACCGTTTCCCACACCGACTCATGAACGGGAACCCCTTTGACCAAATTTTCGCGCCTATTTCTGAGTGATCTTTCCCCAGGGTACAGAATTTCTCCTCCTTCTGTAACCGGAGTGGCTTGCCTCAAATGTTCAATGGTCTGCTTTAATGCTTGGTCTACAAACGGCTGATCATTCATTTTCAGCGGGTCTATTGCGATGAAAACTTGGGAGCATCCCCCACAATTTCCATATCCGTATTGGTCGACGGCCGCCGTTGTTTTTCCGTTGGACAGAAGGCTGGCCAACAAGTCCAACATGATCGCGAAGCTTGAGCCTTTCCAATAACCGGTCGGCAATAAGCGTCTCGTTTTTTCTATTTCCCCTGGGTCATCCGTCAACAAGCCATCCGAATCAAAGCCGCCAGCATAGGGCAGTTTTTCATTATTTAACCGAGTATTTTCTAATTTTCCGTACGAATACTGAGACATGGCCATGTCCAAAACCACATGACCTTCTTGCCTCGGAATCGCGATGACAAAGGGATTATTGCCAATGCTGGCTGATGTGGCACCCCAAGCGGGCATACAAGATTCTGTATTGGTCCAGCAAATTCCGATCATTCCTTGGTTTGCCGCATGCCAACCGTATGATCCGCCGCGCATCCAATGGGTTGTATTGTTCAAGGAAACTAATCCCAAGCCTGTGGTTTTTGCTATGTCAATCGCGCGATCCATCGCAAAAAAAGCATTGGTTACTCCGGGTGCCAAGTTGCCATTATAAATTTCAATGGACCCCAATTGTTGCTCCAAATTAGGTTTGGCACCTAAGTTTACCCAGCCGTTTTCAATATAATTGACAAATCGCTCCACCCGATTTAGTCCATGGGAAAAGATGCCATCGCAACTTGTTTCCGCATGTGTTTGAGCACAAATTTCGGCTTGATCTTCGGACATTCCCGCGCGGATAAAGGCCTTTTTTATCGTAGATTTTAATTCTTCAAATTTGATTCTTTGCATTGAACGAGACTGTAGCAACCAGCTTTACTAACTTTTTAAAAGTTAGTAAAGCTAAAGAGAAATAAATAAACAAGAAACGAATTGTGATCGAGTACTTGATCATTTTGAATATTCTAAAAATTAGTACGTGGTGGTCATATCGCTTTCCACACAAATAATGTAGTCCGCTTTTCCGACATGTTCCGGCAAAAGTGAATTGATTTCATCTTGACTAACGGTCGCGATGGTAGTGATTTTCAAATTTGGATTTGACTTTTTTAGATACCAAGAAATACCTTCAAAATATTCGGAATGATAGGAGCCGTTGTAATGAATAAAAAGCTCGCCAGGTTTAAAATTTTTATACAAAAAATAGGCCATCGTCGCATCCTTAATCGCTTGCGCTTTGGCCATATTAGGCATTTTGTGCTCCTCCATCATCTTCAGCATTTTGACATAACCGGGTAACTCAGCGTCGTACAAAATAGGCAAGGGTGCAATCCATGTTTTTTCTTCGGCTGTCAATTTATCTAGACTTTCAAAACCCCCTTTGGAGACAAGAATTGCATATTTACGAGGGGTATTGGTGGCTATAAATTTGAGCTTATTTTCTTTGGCTAAATTAACTAATGGAGCATAATCCGTCTTATAGTTTTTCCAAAGTCGGGCCGCAGAGTCCAAACCCTTTCCCGTCATTTTCCCATTGAGGTACTGATTTAACGCGGGCTGATTATCCTGTTCAAACATTTCAGCGCCTAACACTAATTCGCGAGCCGACAAACATGATTTGGTGACCTCCAACTCTAGCCAGTGGCTAATCGGATTATTATGTAATTCCCCAAACAATACCACATCTTGCTTGACGAGTGTTTTAATCATTTTGCCATAGGTCAATTTTTTACCCTTCGCATTATAAAGAACATACGCAGGCTTGTTTTGAGCGAGCAATAAATAGGGCGCTAACATTCCAAAAACAATGATTAATGCGAATTTTTTCATGGGCTGAATTTCAGGTGGAGTAAAATTATCAAATTTTATCCTTTAATACCTAGAAGTCCATTATTCCTCCCATGAAGGCGAATTAAATTAAGGGCGCAATCTTTGAAATAAATTACACACCAACTTTCAGTGACACAAAAAATATTCCATTCACCATATCCTTCATGATGAACAAAAAGCTTCGCTCCAGGATTTAGGGTGATGAATTGGTGTGGAATATCAGCTTAAATTATTTGTTTAATAAGCATTTGAAACGCATTTAATTATGCGCTTTTAAACTAGAATTTCGGCAAAAATTTATTTAGTCTTAGCCGATTTTTCTTCCTTGTCGTTCTTATCCTTTAAGATAAAAAACCGTAGCGCCAACTCATGTGTCTGGTTGCTCACTTTGCTTATCATGCTCGTTGGCATTTCATAGACGTATCCGATGTAGGTTCTTTTGGTCGCTTGGACGCCTAAGCGAATGCCCCAACTTTCTTGATGTCGGTAGTTTACACCTACGTCTAAACTTCCTCTTAGGTTTGCCATCACATTCGCATCCCAACTCAAGGGAACCCCTGATGCCATACGAGCCAAAACGCTCGGGTATAAAGTTAATTTCTCACTAATCTGTATCTTGTTTCCTAGCATCGCATATAAATAAGCCACGTCTTTATAAGCCCCCGATTTATCCCCAAAGTCATACTTGATGATCCTTGGCATCGAGAAACTTGCAAAGAAGCCATTGCTTTTGGAGATCCTAGCCCCCCAACCCAAATTCATCTTCATGCCCGTGCTTCGGTCGCCTGCAAACAAGGCATCCCCATCATGCACCAATCTTACTCCACTAAAATCCAAGGCTACATTCGCTACCCCCAAACGTATTCCTCCGGATAAATTCCAATCCTCACTCAAACGTGTATGGTATGCAAAGTCACCAGATAACATCGTGATCTTCACAGGTCCCGCCTGATCAAACATGGCATTAAATCCAAGGCCGCGCTGCTTTTTCCATTTGAAGTTCCCGTTCAGAAAGTAGGTCTTGGGTAATCCTTCGATGCCTAACCACTGTTGGCGATGCATGACAATGATCTCGCTTGAGTCCGTGCTTCCCGCCTGAACCGGAGTAATCACCTGGGGATTAAAGCGGTACATGCTGTACATCGGTTCGATCTGGGCCTGTGCCACTTGGGACATGAATATGGCTATAAGCACAGTCCAAAGGAAGCTTGTGCTCCTCTTGAATCTCTGTATTGTTTTAATGTTTATATGTTTGTTATTCATCTGTTTGCTATTTGTACTTTTGATTTCTTTTCCCTTTTAGGTGTTCGTTTTTACTTCTCCTGTCGGTTGATGTACACATAGGTACCTACGTTTGGATACTTGCCAAAAAAGTCAATCACATAATAATACGTTCCGTCGGGCAATCGATTATCCCCTACTAGTAAACTAAAGGCACGGTCGGTCTGTCCACCCCAGTCGTTTTTGTAGTTACTCGTCTGATAGACAATATTACCCCAGCGATTGAAGATTGTCATTTCATTCGGTTGGTTTCTTAGGATCCCTGGGATGATCAATACATCATTCTTGCCATCACCGTTCGGTGAGATTCCGTTTGGTGCAAAGGTTGGACATTGGTCTGCATCTATGCGGTTGTCTACTCCGTCTTTATCGCAATCGGCTAGGGCTCCGAAGTTGATGTCGTTCTCCAACTTATCTAAGATTCCATCATTATCAGAGTCTGTATCTATGTAATCCGCTTTGCCATCTTTATCCGTATCCACTGGGTTGCTTGGGTCCTTGCCTGCTTCCTCTTTGTCTAAGTAGCCATCATTATCGGAATCTAAATCCCTGTAATCTGGCGTTCCATCTGCGTCCGTGTCTACAGGTTTTGTAGGGTCAGCTCCAGCTTCTATCTTATCTGGGATACCGTCACCATCTGAGTCCGTATCCTGATAATCCGGTTTACCATCGCCGTCCGTGTCCACTGGGTTATTTACATTCCCAGCTTCTACAGCATCAGGGATTCCGTCATTGTCGGAGTCCGTGTCTTGATAATCAGGCTTGCCGTCTCCGTCGGTATCCACGGGTTTGCTTGGGTCCTTGCCAGCTTCAATCTTATCTGGGATGCCATCATTATCTGAGTCCGTATCTTGGTAATCTGGCTTTCCATCTTTATCCGTATCCACGGGGATCAAAGGATCTTTGCCAGCTTCTACTGAGTCAGGAATTCCGTCATTATCAGAGTCCGTGTCTAGGTAATCGGGCTTGCCGTCTCCGTCGGTATCCACAGGTTTGCTTGGGTCCTTGCCCGCTTCCACAGCATCTGGGATTCCGTCATTGTCTGAGTCCGTGTCTTGGTAATCAGGCTTACCATCGCCATCGGTGTCGACTGGTTTGCTTGGGTCCTTGCCAGCTTCTACGCTGTCAGGGATTCCGTCATTGTCTGAGTCCGTATCTTGATAATCCGGCTTGCCGTCGCCATCGGTATCCACTGGTTTATTTGGATCCTTGCCAGCTTCCACTTTATCTGGGATTCCATCTCCATCTGAGTCTAGGTCTAAATAATCAGGCGTGCCATCCCCGTCTGTGTCGACTGGTTTGCTTGGATCCTTACCAGCTTCTACTGAGTCTGGAATTCCATCATTGTCTGAGTCCGTATCTAGGTAATCGGGCTTGCCATCGCCATCGGTATCCACTGGTTTGCTTGGATCCTTGCCAGCTTCTGTTTTATCTGGAATGCCGTCTGCGTCTGAGTCTAGGTCTAAATAATCTGGGGTTCCATCGCCATCTGTGTCCACCGGCTTGCTTGGGTCCTTGCCAGCTTCTGTTTTATCTGGAATGCCGTCTGCGTCTGAGTCTAGGTCTAAATAATCTGGGGTTCCATCGCCATCTGTATCCACAGGTTTGCTTGGATCCTTGCCAGCTTCTACTGAATCTGGAATTCCATCTCCATCTGAATCCGTGTCTCTAAAGTCGGGGGTTCCGTCTGCGTCTGTGTCCACAGGTTTGCTTAGATCCTTGCCCGCTTCTACGCTGTCAGGGATTCCATCATTGTCAGAGTCTAGGTCTTTAAAGTCTGGTGTTCCGTCGCCGTCGGTGTCGGTAGGTGTAGGATCCACCATTTCTTTTCTATCATCCCAACCGTTATTATTGTTGTCCACCAGGCCAGTACAATTATCACATACAGCTGAGCCTTCATAGCGATCTGGGATTCCGTCTCCATCACTATCCAAGTCCATGAAGTTCTTGGTTCCGTCAGCGTCTGTGTCCATCGTTCCGTCAATGAAGTCAGCGATCCAATCACCATCTGAATCTAGGTCTCGGTAGTTAGGTCTTCCGTCCCCGTCTACATCATAGGTTTGCTCTAGTGAATCCAGTAAACTATCTGCATCTGAATCCAAATCTAAAAAGTCGGGGATACCGTCCTTATCTGTATCCTGTGGGCCTCTTGGTTTTCCGCCCATGCTCGACTCTAAAAAGTCGGCAAGTCCATTGCCATTGGCATCCGGGAAGCTGCCATCAGCACTGCTCACCCGGCCATCAAAATTATAGTCTTGGTGGTATTCAGATATACCTGCTGCTTCCCAGGCATCTAGTATTCCATCTCCGTCACTATCTAGATCTAGATAGTTCTTGATCCCGTCTCCGTCTGCATCCGAGTTGCCTTCTAGTTTATCTAATATTCCATCATTGTCAGAATCTAAATCCAAGTAGTCTGCATCGCCGTCTCCATCGCTGTCTATGCGGCGCTCGTCTCTATCCGACATCATGTCGTTGTCTGAGTCGGTGTCCAAGTAATTTGGAATGCCATCCCCGTCAAAGTCATCTGGGTTATCAGCTCCATTGCATTCGGCATGGTTGCTTATGCCGTCGCCATCACAGTCGCCATTCTTAAAGAAATTATTATAAGCCGCAGTGCCTAGTTTAGGGATCGTAAATCCTACTCGGCCTACGCAGTAATCCAAAGGTGCGCTGTCGGTTCCATTCGGGGTACCGTCTCCATCGCAGTCTGCTGCTTTCCAAGCGGCGCTTGTGCCCGCGATAGTCTGGCTACTCGTTAAATAACTACAAGCGTCGATTGGGTCGGTGCCGTCGGTAGCTTCTTGCGTGTCGGTCACTCCGTCGCCGTCGGTGTCGCCGGCAATAATTTCAATAAGTACATTAGCGGTTACGGAACCTGAAGAATTACTCGCTGTCACCACGTAGGTATTAGACGCCGTAATAGTCGTAGGCGTTCCGCTAATTACACCCGTCGTGGAATTAATACTAAGGCCAGCAGGTAAAGTGGGGCTCACTGTAAAACTAGTAACTATGCCTGATAGGTAGGTGATAGAGCTGTAATCCCAATGTCTTTAATGAATACATTGGGTGTGGTATAGCTTAGCGCGGATGGAGCGGGAAGCGTGATGTTAAAAGTCTGGTTTTTCGTACCCGCATAGTTCCCCATTCCAGTAATGGTAACTGTAGCTGTTCCTACATTCGTGTTGTTGGTGTAGGTGACTGAATAATGTGTACCGAGGGTCAAAATCGTATTGTCATCCTTCACTAAAGGAGCTGGAGTCAAGGCAGCGCTCGTATAGGTTTGGTTTGCGATGGGGTCAATCGTCAGCCTGCTTACATCGGTATTAGAAGTCATAACTGCATTAGAACCAACAGCAACAAATAAACCATTCCCATAGGTTACACTCTCCCAAATACCCTGATACTCTGATATTCGAGGCGTCCAGATAATCCCATCGGGGCTAGTATAAACTACCGATAAAAATAGATCAACAGCTACAAATAAACCATTCCCATAGGTTACCCTGTACCAAAAAATACCAGGTGCTGATGTTTGAGGCGTCCAGATAATCCCATCGGGGCTAGTCATAACTCTATTAAAACCAACAGCAACAAATAAACCATTCCCATAGGTTACACTGTACCAAAAACCAGATGCTGATGTTTGAGGCGTCCAGATAATCCCATTGGGGCTAGTCATAACTATATTAGAACCAACAGCAACAAATAAACCATTACCATAGGTTACACTATTCCAACCACCAAAAAATGCTGGTGTTTGAGACGTCCAGATAATCCCATCGGGGCTAGTCATAACTGCATTAGAACCAACAGCAACAAATAAACCATTCCCATAGGTTACACTCTCCCAACTACGAAAAGATGCTGGTGTCCGAGCGGTCCAATTAATTCCATCAGGGCTTGTCATGACGCGATTTCCTGCTCCAAGCGAGGCAACAGCTACAAATAACCCATTCCCATAAGTTACCCCATACCAAGTATTATCTGCTGCGGATGTTCTGGAGGTCCAAGTAATCCCATCGGGGCTAGTCATAACTGCATTAGAACCAACAGCAACAAATAAACCATTCCCATAGGTTACACTATACCAACTACCAGGTGCTGATGTTCGTGAGGTCCAATTAACTTGTGCATTTAATTGAAAACAAATAATAGAGGTAACTAAAATAAAAATTACTTTTTTTATCATAGAACTAGGTTTTAAAGAATTACTCAAAACTCCTTACGGGAGCTTTATAAGGGTCGCTCAAGTATGGATATTTTTTTTCAAACTGTTATAAAATGGAAAATGTATGTGATCTCTACCAGATTCATTCATAGAGTTCGCTAACCCAAATGAATATATGTTTAAAGGAAAACTGAAAAGTGTTTGCTTTATATTGATAAAGAATTCGAAGTATAATCTGATCCACAGCACCGCTCTGATTGATGACCAAAATCCCAAATGATCAATAACAGCATACTGATTTGTGAAAAAGGCTTTTGGGATTTTTAAAAAACGCGTGCATTTAATCCCATGAAAATGGAATTCAGATATGGTGCTTAAGAAAAGATTCAAACGAAGTAAATAGCTTTTTTTGTTAAAGCGCTTCGACAGGCTAATGATTGACAATGAATAATAATTTATAACTAATTTTAAAAAACAAATATATTTAAAGAGACAAATTATTCAAAATCTATATTGTTATAAAATTGTTTTTAATTCTTAATTATTGAAAATCAGCTATTTACGATTACATCAGAAATATTAGCCTAAGCCTTTCCTCCATTAAAAACTCACACCTTTTTAAATAAGCAAAAAACAAAATTTTGAACCGCGCCCATGGGTGTCAGGTGGTTTTCTCGCTTGCAAAGAATGTTTTTAAATGCCCGGGATTCAAACCTACTCTTCATCCCTGTTTCATCATATTGCTTCACGTCCAGGCCGCTGCATTTGGTGGGGCCATCGGTAGAAAAAGTGCCCACAATCACGTTGCCAGATACTGCCTTTGACACTAGATTTAAATAGGAGTTAATCGTTTTTTCTTCGGTTTGGAAATGAAATGCAGCCCGATCGTGCCAAATAGCATATTGTTCTTTTGGCTTAAAATCCAATACATCTTGCACAATCCAAGTAATTTGTTTTGCCTTTTTCCCTAATCGTTTTTTTGCTCTGTCAATCGCCGCTTCCGAAATATCTAAAACGGATAGATCGCTATAGCCCTCGGCCAATAAATAATCGACCAATTTGCTGTCGCCCCCGCCTATATCGATAATTTTAGCTGATTTGGAAAGATTAAATGAGTGGATGAGGTCCAAAGAGACCGATGGTTTTTCCTCAGTCCAACTTACCTCATTGGGCTGTTTTGTTTGGTAAATTGTTTCCCAGTGTTTTTTGATTTCTGCATTCATAGGACAAATTTCAACATTTATATACTATTGAACTGTGACAAAGGTCACTTAAATTGAATTTCAGCATTTATATTCAAATCGCAATTTTGGGAAACCCAACATTTGCATTAATTTCATGCATGCAAAATACATACATCGCTGATCAAACATTTGAAAAAATCTCAGTCATAGAGCTGGGTGAATATGACCATTGCATTTTCAAAAACTGTGCTTTTGAATCCGCCGATTTCAAAAACTTTAAATTCCTGGATTGCCGATTTGAATCGTGTAACGTGAGTTTGGTCCAATTAAGTGGTGCCTGTTTGCAAAAAGTTCATTTCGCCGATTGCAAAATGCAAGGATTACGTTTTGAGGCTTGTAATCCATTTCTTTTTGAAGTCAGTTTTGAAAGATGTTCCCTAAACCTTTCGTCTTTTTATCAAGTCAAAACGAAGGGTACTTCTTTCCTGAATTGCCAATTACAGGAAGTTGATTTTACAGAGGCCCATTTCCCAAAAGCGATTTTTGATAATTGCGATCTTTCCGGAGCACTTTTTGATCATACAAATTTGATTGAGGCCGATTTTAGGACGGCGCATTCCTACGAAATTAATCCCAGCATCAACCAAATAAAAAAAGCAAAATTTTCAAGCGATGGCTTAGCCGGTTTATTGCAAAGCTTTGGCATTTCCATTTCTTAATTACAAATTCCGCTTCTTTTTTTCATTGATCGCATAATCAACTGCCCGAGCGGTTAGCGCCATATAGGTCAGGGATGGATTCTGCGTGGACGTCGATGTCAAAATTACTTATTGAAAAAGGAAGATCCCTTACTTCAACAATTTCATTTTAATAGGATCCCAATGAATGATTTTTTTAGAAAAATAACTTTCGTTACAAGCCAAGGCAGGAGCCGCAGCTCTAAAACCAAACGTGGCATCTTCTACAACAGCTTTCCCTGTTCTAATCGCATCAAAGAAATTAGTAAAGTGATCTAAATGTTCGTTGTAGCCGGTAGGTGGTTTGAACGTAATGTCCTCTTTCAATGGACGCTTTTTCTGCGCTTCGGTCCATTTAGCATCGTACTCCTTTTGCATTTCCTCTTGCATACTTTTGGAGAAAGTGAAAACAGAATCATATCCGCCAAAGCCTGGGGCTTCCGGCAAAATACTATGCTTGATCGAGATGTTGTTTCCTTTAACATCCATCACCCCTTCGGAGCCGATAAACCGGGTAACTTCTTGGCCGCCCGTTCCGCTAATAAAGTTTACTTGTAAGGTTAGTTGGAATGCCGGATGCTCAGCCGTATCGCCATATTGCATCGTTCCCGCCATGACATCTGGTAGGTTTCTGCCATCTTTCCAATGACTGAATTGGCCTGTGCTGACAATGGTTTGAGGTCCTAAAGAGTTCGTTACGAAATGGGTTCCACTCAATAAGTGAATAAATAAATCACCGGCTACTCCCGTTCCCACTTCTTTAAATGCTCTCCACCAGAAGAATTTCTTGGCGTCAAATTCCATTTTACCGGTTGCCTCCACAAAGCGATCCCAGTCGGTCGACATAGCACTGGCGTCTTTTGGAATGGTATATTCCCAGGCGCCGATGGAGCTTTGGCGGTCATATACGGCATTCACCATATTTAATTTGCCTATTTCTCCGGCGGCTAGTAATTCTTTTGCTTTGGCTAGGCCAAGGCTACTTACTCGCTGGGAACCTACTTGCAATATTTTATTTGAATTTTTTTGCGCCTGAATGACTTTATATCCTTCGTCTATTTTATAGACCATGGGCTTTTCCACATAGACGTGTTTTCCTTTGGCCAAAGCATCCAAGGTAATTCGGCAATGCCAAACATCCGTGGTTGCGATGATCACCGCGTCGATGTCCGCACGGTCTAATAATTCCTTATAATTTCGAGTGGTGTAAAGGTCTTTGCCATATAATTCTTTGGCATTTTCAATACGGCCTGTGTATAGATCACAAATGCCGGCTAATTCAACGCCCGGGACTTTAAGGGCGGTCGCTAGATCGAAGTGTCCTTGGACCCCAAAACCGATCACCCCTAATCTAATTTTTTCGCCCACGGAAACGCGCTTTTCATAGAGCATAATGCGTTCCTCAGATTTTTGTTGGGCCGCTAAAGAAGATAATGGAAAAGCGGCGCTTGCTACGCCTAAGGCTCCTATTTGTTGCAAAAACTTTTTGCGTGATGATTGATTTTCTTTCATAAGTTTAGATTTGTAGGCCAATTTAATATAAAATTTCTAGAGACCATTCATTTAGGTTGACAAAGGTGCTTAATAGCCTACAGAGAAAGCACATGGATCCTTTTATTCCCAACCTCAAATCATGGATTTTCCCATACCAACGGCCGTTTATTTCTCTCAGATTTTCCCTGAAAAATGATGCCCAAAATACGAGGAAAACGAATCAAAATTCTTAACAATTTTTTAATATTATTGTATCCTTTAGATTAAAAAACTAAGGTATATTTAAGTGTAAAAAATAACAACCATGCTATCAATCAACCCGTTAACTGAAGCCCAAAAAAACGTGATCAAAAATGAATATCGCGTTCATTTAAATTCGTCAAAATCTATTTTTGACGTGGACTATATCGTCGATGAAATTTTCGATACCTGTGTTATGAATCATTCTATTTTTGATTTGTCACAAGATAATGAAGCTGGCGATTTAGCTACGAACTATTATCAATTGGTCTACGATTTTTTAGAAGAGTTATCTGAATTAGAGGAGGTTGCTTAATGAGCCTCTTCTTTGCCAATAGGTTTCCTTTGAAGCCTAAGTATAGTTTAAATCGATGGTTTTTCCCTATTTTAGGCTTTTAAACCAAAGCCTTAATAGACATGAAAGTCGATTTTATAAAGAAAATTCAACACATCGGCATCCCCGTCCATGATTTAGAAATATCCATTCCGTTCTACGAGCGCCTTGGATTTAAAAATGTGATGGAGTCTCCCTTTGAATTTGACGGAGGATATGGCACCTGCGTGATGATGAAAAATCATGAGGTGGTCGTCGAGTTATACCAAATGCCAGACAAGCAATTAGCGGAAATTAAGGAAAGAAAAAACGGACATGTTGATCACTTTGCCATTGACGTTTCGGATGTAGATTCAGCTTTTGACACCTTGAAAAAAGCGGGCTTTGAAATTTTAGAAGCTACACCTACCTTCTTGCCATTTTGGAAAAATGGGAATCGGTTTTTTAATGTCAAAGGTCCATCCGGGGAGACCATTGAATTCAATCAAATTCTGTAAAAAAAATGCATGCCTAGAAATACTAAGCATGCAAAATTTAAGCACCGATGATTGAAATTTATTTCGCTGGGATCATCAATTTGATGTTTTCCCAAGCAAATGAAATGCCTTTCTTAACCACTTTATATTCTAAAGCTTCTTTAAAATCTGATTTTTTTGGCTTCGCTTTAATCGTTACAACATCTTTTTCAGCGTTGCGAGTAGTCTCGCCGCCACGCTTAACTCCCCACTGGCCCGCCTCTGAGTTGATGATTACTTGCCACTCGCCTTCGCTTGGAATCATGTAAATGGAGTATTTTCCTTTGGGTAAATTATTTCCGCCAACAGAAATATCAGCATCTGTTTCAATGCTTGTGGCCGTGTTAGCACCTGCACGCCAAACTTTGTCCATCGGAACTAATTCGCCCCAGATTTTTCTTCCTTTTACGGAAGGGCTGCTATAAACAAGAGTAACATTTGCTTTGCCGATTACACCAGTAACCGTCATTTTGGGACTTGCCGGAGCTTGGCCTTGGGCGAAAGATAATTGAGCGGTCATCACCAATAGACCTGCCATCAATAAGGATTTGATTGTTTTCATTGTTAATTTAAGTTTAGGTTTACATGAGTTTTTAAAATGCAATGTGGGCCAAATTTAAAGAATTATTTTTTGTTCCGCTTCCATTTATTTTTCTTTTATTTATAATGACTAATTTATAACCTCCATGAACCCAAAAGTAGACGCATTCCTTTTAAATGCCAAAAAATGGCGCGAAGAACTCACCATTTTGAGAAGCATTGTGATGGACAGTGGATTAGGAGAAGAATTAAAATGGGGGGCGCCTTGCTATGTGCACGAACAAGCAAATGTCATTATTATCCAGGGTTTCAAAGACTATTTTGCCTTGATGTTTTTTAAAGGGACGCTCATGGAAGACCCACAAGATCTGTTGCGAAAGCCTGGTGAAAATACACAGTCGGGCCGACAAATTCGCCTGACGAGCATGGAAGAAATGCTGGACCTAGAAGAAGTGCTAAAGGCTTATATTCAAAATGCCGTCGCCGTAGAAAAAGCAGGGCTTAAGGTTGTCGAAAAAAAAACAGAAGAATATCCGGTCCCGTCGGAATTGGAAGAAACCTTTGCGGCTAATAGCGATTTGCAACATGCGTTTTATGGCTTGACCCCGGGGCGCCAACGAGCCTACTTGTTGCATTTTGCGGAGGCTAAACAATCGGCCACGCGTAAGGCTAGAATTGAAAAATACGCGCCTCGTATTTTAAAAGGGAAAGGTATTTTAGACTGTTGGTGCGGACTCTCAAAACGAATGCCTACCTGCGATGGCTCGCATAAGCAATTGGGCAATACAGTCAATTAAGAAAGACGAAACTAATCTCACTCTTTAGCCATTTTTACAAATAGCTTAACCACCATTTTTCCTTGTGAGCCGTTTTGTAGGAATCATACCATTTGCATAATGGATACAGACCGCTAATCACAAAAACCCATATTAGGTATACAATGCCCAGGCTATATCCTTCTCCTTTGATGCTAAAAAGGAAGGGAATGGATTGCATGGCTTGGAAAGCGTCCACTAAAGAATGACCTCTGTAAAAGAACAAAATCATGGAGATGGTGTGCACCAGATAGAAATGAAGGATGTAATAGAAAAAAGCGGTTCTTCCAAAAACCCGGAACGCTTTTGTTATTTTGTTTTGGATGTTTTCCAAAAACGATAAGGCTAAAATAGCGATGCCGATCATCACCGACATATAGGCCAAAGAAGGTGGATATTTATGGACTTTTATAAAAGATAAAAACGTGTTAAATCCATTTGTTTGAGTAGTCCACGGGTGCGGATCTCCATAGATATTGATCGCTCGTAAGACGATAAAAAAGCCTATTAATGATAAGCCAAATCTCAACAAGATTTTTTGCCTATGTTCAGAGGTGAAGTTAGAGGTAAAGAAAATCCCAAAACAATAACCCAAAATCATGAGGCCGGTCCAAGGAACAAAGGGATACATAATCGCAATGAAATGCTCATTCGCGATTGGATATATGGCAAAGGAGCCATGGTGAAAAAGATCCCACCAGAAGCCTGCCTTAAATCCCGGTTCCGCCTCCAAAAAGTCTAATAAATTATGGCCCAAGACAATGAAAAGGCCAATAGCTAATAAAAATTTATAGGGCAGACGACTCAGAAAACCTAAAATAATCATGCTAATTCCAATGGCCCAAATAACCTGCATGATGAGTAAATTATAGAACGGATTAAAGGTCATACCCAAAGTAATCAAGCCAAATTCGACGAAAATCAGCCACAGTCCGCGTTTGAAAAGAAACGAGCTCAACTCAGCTGCAGACTTGCGAGTACTTTGTAAATAGATGGAAAGTCCCGAAAGAAAAACGAACGTAGGTGCACATAGGTGGGTAATCCAACGCGTAAAAAAAGAACGGGAGTGGTGGTCGATAAATTTAGCGGGTCATCCAAAAAAGCTCCTTGATGCATAAAATCCCGAACATGATCGATCGCCATGATGACCATCACGATACCTCTTAATACATCGATCGAGTCTATTCTTTTTTGTGTGGCCTCAGCTGAAATTGATGACATTTTGATAATTAATTTAGTTGGTTATTTGCCATTCCAGCCGTCTTCCATTCCTTTCAAAAATTCATTATGGCCAACTTCATATCCCAATAGCCCTGCGATCAAAGCAAGGTGAAGAATCAAAATAGCTTTTTGCCATTGAGGACGATCTTTCCAAGGCTGATTGGCATCAAAGGGGTC
Source organism: Spirosoma fluviale (assembly GCA_945866095.1). Classification (GTDB taxonomy): domain Bacteria; phylum Bacteroidota; class Bacteroidia; order Cytophagales; family Spirosomataceae; genus Aquirufa; species Aquirufa fluvialis_A. The sequence continues at coordinate 12,866 of CAMBGA010000001.1, read as the reverse complement.
AAAAATTAACGCAATTCCTAAATGGGTCGCGGCCTCCCATGCCGAATGTTTTATGAATAATTCGTACAGTCCAAAAAGGACAAAACCGATGTAGAGGTATTTGTTAAAAGATGTTTTCATGCGATTCGTTGTGATTGCTTCAAAATTAAAAAAAGCATAGAAGAAAAAAAATTACCCCAGAATATTCGGCATATTCGATGATGAACAAGCTTATCATAAAACAAAAAAGAGGTCAGGCCGACCTCTTTTTTAATAGGCTAATTTCACTACTTATTGAACAATCCAATCCGTATATTCGTCGGTCATCGTTCCTAACTTGGCCAACTCGTCAGCGACAGGTTTCATTTTAGCGTTGGCTGCATTTCCACCAGCATTCATCGTTCCATCAGGATTATAAAATTTATTTCTTTCCGCATCGTTTTTATAAATAATTAAGACCCCCATTTTATTGGCTGATTTCCCTCGAACAAATTTTAACACGTGGCTTTGACAAGAAAATGCTTTTGATGAAGCAGGAACCCATTTGGCTTTAACCGCATCTTCGAATTGCTGCATGGTGGTTTTCCCATTTAATTTAACAGAAAAAGTGTGCATGCCCACCAAAGTTCCCTTAGGTAGCACTTGGCCAAAAGCTGCTGTATTCAATAGAACAAAAGCAGCCAAGATTAAAAAGTTTTTCATTGTGTAATTTAGATTTAGTTTTTTCTTACTCGTATGGCTTTTCAGATTCCGCCCTGTTTTTTAACGTGATTTGCTGCCTTCACTTTGATAGAAAGATTTTATATTAAAAAACTCTACTTTTCAAATAGAAAAGCAGGGCTTTAAATCATTGAAATTATTTCTTTTGAGAAGCGGCAATCTCAGCTTTCAAAGGAGCTGAATCCCACATTCGATACATCTTGACAATTTTATCTCCTTCCCAATAAATCAAAAGATGCAATGGCACGATATTTCTAGCTTTTGTATAGCGGCCTATTCCCACTAAGGTACCCCAATATCCAGTAATGACCCTTCCATCCGCAAATACAAATGTTTTAATGGCATTCGGACCCGTAGTAACCGTTATTGATGTGTTTAACGTGTGTACAAACGTATCTCCTAGCAAATGGCCTGAGCGACCACCTGGATTTACTTTGGTTGCATCATTCGGGCCTTCTTGATTATTTGCATGTAAATCTAACACCTGAACGGTATCTACATACAGATTATGGCCAACCATCGTGTCATTTTTAGCATAAGCTTCTAAAAGCTCTTTTACTTTTGCCGACTTTTCATCTAGAGAAGTAAATGTGCCTGATTCTTTGTCTTGAGCAGTAGAATTAGCCTCCGCATTTTTTGTTTCTTTCGTGGTGCAAGCATTCATTGCTGCCAATACCACAAGGGATAATAGTAGTTTTTTCATTGTTTTTGTATGATTAATTGAACATTTATTTGACAAGATAAAAAATATCTTTTTGATACTAATTATAAATCAAATTATTTTTTTGTGATCAAACCATTTTAAAACCAGGGGAGGGGTACATGAAAAAGCCTCAAAAAATATTTTCGAGGCCTGTAATTTATTCGCTAAACGAATGATTAAATGACTAGCATTTTTTTGAATTGCGCGTAATTCGTACTGATATTTTTGATGTAATTAGCCCTATCTGTTTTCATTTTTGTTTTCACATCCCCAGTATACGTATCGCCCAGGTGATCATAATAATACTTGGTCGTAAACAACATTAACTCAACCATTAAGGGAAGTGTTTCCAATCCCTTGTCTTCTAACAAATAATAAACACTTTTCTTGTTTATTTTCCCTTTAGCCCGCGTAATAAAACCTCTGTTCTCGAGTTTTCTTAAGCGATTCGATAACATTTTACTCGGCACCTTTTCAGGAGATTCTTTAAACTCATTAAACAGCTTTTTATGACCAAAAATCATGTCCCTTAGAATTAACAAAGTCCATTTGTCACCCAACACATCTAAGCCGGTTGCGATAGGACATAATGACCGAAATGCAATATTATTTTCCTCTTCCATAATCAAAATAGAATTGCTTCCTAGTGGGTTTTTGGTTAACTATAATCTGTTATAAAAAGCATGAGGATACCCCGCCAATACGAGGCTTTCCCCATGCTTTTTTACTATTTGAATCCGAATTTGGATAGGCCTTTATGGCTAATCACAATCGCCTCCAAAGCTGTTTCGTTGTAACAAGCATCTTGCTCCACGAAATAATGCTGCATGCCGGCTAATTTCTTGTTATCTAAAATACGCTTGAAATCGATTTTTCCGTTGCCCACAGGCGCAAAACGACCTTGGTCATCCATATCCTTTATGTGCCAAATTTTAAAACGGCCCGGATAACGCTTGAAATAAGCTACTGGGTCTGCACCTGCTTTGGTTACCCAATATAAGTCCATTTGGAAATTGACAAATTTTGGATTGCAATGCTCTAATAAATAATCGTAAATCACATTTCCATCCGCATCTTTTGAAAATTCAAAATCATGGTTGTGGTACAATAACTGCACTCCAGCTGCTTGACACTTCTCGCCTAGTTTGTCTAAGATTTCTGCCAAATTCTTCGCGCCACCTTTCATGGTCATTCTCTTGTTCACATTATCATAGGTAAATAAGCCCATTGGCGGAACCGGGATGACAAAATATTTAAAACCGGCCAACTTCAAATCGGCGATTTGTTGGTCTACATTTTCGAAATTAACCGTTCCCTGGTGAGAGGACAAAGGCGTTAATTTCATCTCGCCCAACAAAGATTTGAAATCCGCTGGCGATAAATTATAGTATTTTCCATTATTGTAGCCTGAAGACTCAACGTTTAAATAACCCGCTTGAGCTACTTTTTCTAAGGTCGCGCGCGCCTCTTTCATCATCGCATCACGAACGGTATACAAAGCTAATCCGCCAAAAGGCTTATCAGCAACACCCGATTTTTCAATCGGCTTAAAAGAAAACAGGGACATCGCCATGATAGCGCAAGTCAATAAAATAGGTTTCATTTTCATCTTTAATTTTTTAGAAATTCAAAAAATAATTTATTATACGTTTATGAGAACAGAATCAATAGATGATGATTGGAGAAGAAATCGATTGTTCAAAAATACTAAATTTAAATACACGAGCCATACATTTTCTTCTTAATTAAGAATAAAAATGCAACACTAAATTTTCCCACTCCTCCTGCAACGAACAGCTAGGTCGTATTTTCTTGGCTTTGGCATACCAATAATCCGCATTCCAAAGATCGCCTTCCTTGCGATGCAAATAAGCGTGCACCCAGGCAGCATCCAGATCGCGTAAATGGTCCACTTGCGCATGAGCCTGATTCCAGTCGCCTTTGGCGTCATACCAAAGACTTTTTAAAACTGGTGAAAGATTTTTATCCGGAGCCGGAAGCCCTAACGTTTCTTTAAATGTGTTCATTCGATGAATGTTGGAAATGATGCCCATAAAAATTGATCCATCATGTAGCCAAAAATAGGAAGAATTCTTTTAAATAAAACCAGGAAAAGCTACAGTCTTTCTTTCTGAAAACATACGAGCGGTTTTTCAGTTATTTGTCTATGTCCAAATCTCCCATCAACATCGTCTGGTTTAAACGTGATCTCCGATTTACGGATCATGAACCTTTATTCCGGGCCTTGGAGGAAGACATCCCTGTATTATTAATCTATTTTTTTGAGCCTTCACTGATCGCTTTTCCAGATAGCGATCTGCGGCATTGGCGTTTTGTACATGAATCGTTGGTCGAGATGCAGGGACGATTAGAGGATCGAAATGGCCAATTGTACCTCTTTCATTCCGAGGTGATGCCTGTTTTAACTGCCCTCTCTGAAACCTATGCGATCCAAAAAATCTTTTCCCATGAAGAGATTGGAAATGCCCTCAGTTTTAAAAGGGATAAGGAGGTAAAAGTATTTTGCCAACAAGAAAAAATCACTTGGCTCGAAACACCTACCAACGGTGTCATTCGCCGATTAAAATCTAGGAAAACTTGGCAGCAACGTTGGGAAGAAACGATGCGCCGAGAACCCTTTTTAGTGCGAGAAGATCATTGGAATTTGCTGCATGTAAACCCTTCCTTTTATGCGAATTGGAAAGGCCCCGAACTGCCTGTTGAATTCAAAACGCGTAATCCCATTTTCCAAGAAGGGGGTGAATATTGGGGTTGGAAATACCTAAAAAGTTTTATTGAAACCCGGCATCCCGGCTATAGCTCTTCAATCAGTAAACCCGAAGCAAGCCGACGCGCCTGCAGCCGGATTTCCCCCTATTTGGCCTACGGAAATATCAGCATGCGCATGGCCTATACCTTCACCATGCAGCATTATAAGTCGGCCGCCAATAAACGTTCCCTACAAAATTTCAGTTCTCGGCTACACTGGCAGAGTCATTTTATTCAGAAATTTGAGGATGAATCACGGATGGAATTTGAGCCGGTCAACAAAGCCTACCAGTCGCTCGAAAAGGCTCGAGATCCACGACTCATTCAAGCTTGGGAACAAGGAAAAACAGGGGTGCCGCTCATCGACGCATGCATGCGATGTGTGGTGGAAACGGGCTACTTGAATTTCAGAATGCGGGCCATGGTGGTTTCATTTTTTGTCTTTAACCTTTGGCAAGATTGGCGCGATTTAGCCCATTTTCTCGCACGCCAATTTCTAGATTATGAACCCGGGATTCATTACCCACAAATTCAGATGCAAGCCGGCGTCACCGGCATTAATACAATCCGTATTTATAACCCGATTAAAAATTCCTATGCCCATGATCCAGATGGAGTTTTCATTAAAAAATGGGTCCCGGAATTAGCGCATATCCCCGCCACATTGATTCACGAACCTTGGAAACTTAGCGATATGGAACAAATTTTATACGAGGTAAAAATAGGGGTAGATTATCCTGAGCCGATCGTCGATTTGAGTCTAACGCGGAAGAGTGCCTCAGACCTGGTTTGGGCCATGCGAAAAACCAAAGCGGCCCGAAAAGAAGGCAGCCGCATCTTGCAAAAACACGTAAATAATCCAGACCAATGAGGGCCTTTCTAATTTTTCCACATCAATTGTTTGAGGAGGTATTTTCGTTAGAAGGCGATTATACGTTTTACTTGGTCGAGTCGCACTTGTTCTTCAAGCAATACGCTTTTCATAAACAAAAAATACTTTTTCACCGAGCGAGTATGCAGGCCTTTGCGGTTCGCCTCCGGGCCTCGGAAAAAACGGTGGAATACATAGATGCTCAGGATCCGCGCGCTTCGGAGCTCATGCTGATTCCCTCTATATCAGCTTCGGAAATAAGTCTTTTTGACCCCAACGACTACTTATTGGAAAGGCGTCTTCGCCGGTCGGCGCAAAGCAAGCTCGTCTTTTTACCTAGTCCAAATTTCCTGAATACCGACACGGGATTATTGGGAAATCGAAAGCCCTATTTCCAAACGGCTTTTTACACACAGCAACGAAAAGACCGTGGCTTGTTGATCGACGAGGAGGGCAAGCCCTTGGGAGGCCAATGGACATTTGATGCGGAAAACCGAAAAAAAATACCCAAAAACACCTTCATTCCAGCCCCCTTTCCGGAGGCGAAACCCAACAGTTATCTATTGGAAGCCATTGACTATGTAAATCGTCATTTTCCTCATAACCCAGGCTCCAGCGAAATGCCCTTTTCAGGAGCCTATTATCCCACGACACATGCGGAGGCGCAAGCGGCTTTGGATCAATTTATACAGGAACGCATGCCGCTTTTTGGCGATTATGAAGATGCCATCAAAGCACAGGAGAAGACCTTATTTCATAGTATTTTAAGCCCGCTGATGAATGTGGGATTATTGAATCCCGCCCAAGTAGTCGAACGAGTAGCCACGTCAAAAGCACCTTTAAACAGCATAGAAGGCTTTATCCGTCAGGTGGTCGGTTGGCGTGAATTTACCCAATTGCTCTACCGGAAGATTGGAAGCCAGCAGCGCAGCACCAATTACTGGCAATTTACCAACGAAATGCCCGAAGCATTTTATACGGGAAATACGGGGGTAGAACCCATCGACCAAACGATACGAAAGTTATTAAAAACAGGATATAATCACCACATCGAAAGGCTCATGGTGTTGGGGAATTTTATGTTGTTGTGTGAAATCAAACCGGATGCGGTGTATCGTTGGTTTATGGAAATGTACATAGACGCATATGATTGGGTGATGGTACCCAACATCTATGGCATGTCGCAATTCAGTGATGGGGGTTTGATGACCACCAAACCTTATATCTGCGGCTCGAATTACATCTTAAAAATGAGCGATTATCCGAAGGGGGAATGGCAGGAAATTTGGGATGGATTGTTCTGGCGATTCTTGGATAAGCAGCGGGAAACCTTTCGCAAAAATCCTCGTTGGGCCATGCTCATCAGCACCTGGGATAAAATGCCGGAAGAGAAGAAATCGGCACATGTAAATCGGGCCAATGAATTTCTGCTTCAACTGCACAGCTAATTTATTCCAATTAAAAAACGAGTCCACAAGATCCGGGGCTAGACAAAAATATACTTCCCGAATCTCTTGAAAAAATGGTTTCTGATACAAAACAAATCCTTAATTTCAAGGATGAACTCTAAAGCCTATTTTTTTACTGACGACGGGATTATTCCCAATAATGCATTGCCTATCATCCTTTATCCCAATGTCATTGATTTAGCCGATTGTTCTGATTGGCTTGAAAAGACTTTTATAAAAAATAACTGGTTAAATAATTGGCGCGATATCGTTTTGCCTTACGACCATTTTCATAGTAACACACATGAAGTATTGGGATTAGGCTGGGGAAATGTGTCGCTAAAAATAGGTGGGGCTAATGGCCAAGTTTTTCATCTGGTTGCGGGAGATGTTGTTATTATTCCGGCAGGCGTGGGGCACTATTCCGTTTCGGAACATACCAATTACCAGATGGTGGGTGGATACCCCAATGGACTTGACTGGGATTTAAAAACGGGTTTGGAGCCGGGCGAAAGAGCGCAAATTTTACAAGCTATTTCAGAAGTAAAATTGCCGGAAAAGGATCCGATTTTTGGTGAGGGAAGTTTGTTGTTTGACAAATGGAAATGAGTCAGGCATACTGTCCTGAAAATGAATTAATATAAATGGGGCCAAGAGCCCCCACATATTTCAAACCCAATAAACAAACTCGTATTTTTTAAATACCCTATACCCTTCAAAAAGAACGAGCCTTTGAAAAAGTTTATTTGAGATAAAAACATAATTAAAATATCTTTTTATCTTGTGATTGAAGCGTAAACCTGCTTGACCCAAAAACCTATTTAAAAATCATGCAAAAAATTTACACCCTATTCATTGCCCTATTCCTTCCATGTTTCGCATGGAATACTTTAGCCCAGGATGGAACTATTTATCCGCTTGAAGCGCCTAAGGAACCTAATGCCATTCCCTTAGGCACAGGATCTGTAAAGGATCAGCCCGCACCAGAATCTTGGTTTCGCCAGTGGGGTGACCCCATGGCCAGAAACATTTCCAAAGCTACCCTGACACCCTTCTTCCCTGAAAAAGGAAAGGCTAATGGAGCTGTGGTCATTGTAGCTCCAGGTGGGGGATACCGTTGGCTTTCCATGGGCAACGAGGGCTGGGAAGTGGCTGAGGCCCTGGCCAAAAAAGGGATAACCGCTTTTGTTTTAAAATACCGATTATTCCCGAAGGCTCCCTCTTTGGATGATTTCACGGCTTGGATGAACCGCCCTCGTCCGGCACCACAAAAAATGGATAGCACCTCAAAGAATACCAATCCAATGGCCCAAATGGATCTATCAAACCAGTTGGCAGATGCGGAAGCCGCCTATGCGATGATTATAAAAAATGCCACGGGATGGGGCGTTGATACCCAACAAATTGGCATGATCGGTTTTTCTGCGGGAGCGGGACTAACGATGCATGCAACGCTAAATTCCAAAACGATGAAATTGGCATTTATTGGTCCTATTTATGGAGGCATGGGCCCTGTGAAAGTGCCTGAAAATGCCCCTCCCATGTTTAATGTAATCGCCTCCGATGACTTTTTATTTAATGCGCAATTTGGCGTGATTGATTCTTGGTTTAAAGCACGCCGGCCGGTTGAATTTCATTTATATCAAAACGGCGGACATGGATTTGGTTTAGGAAACCCAAATAGAACAAGCAATAAATGGTTTGATGCGTTTATTCATTGGCTAGATGTAAACAAATTTCTGGTGGCCAAATAGCTTAAATCGGGTTACATTCAGCATGATTTGATTGACTTTTAACATAGTCATTGTACGAAATAAATTCCCCGTGAAGCTTAAGGTCGCTTATTAATTGATTCAATTTTTTGAAAAGAACTGATTGGCATCCCTTGATGGTATAATTTGGTAAACCATATGCATGTATGTCAACAAATTCCCATGGATGAAAATACAAACTCAAAAAACCTTCTCGTTTCAAGGATTGAATCGCCAGTTGGAGATACAAAGAGTAGGGAAAATTTTTAAAACTGAGCCAAAAAAGAGGAATTCGACAAAAAGTACTGACAGAAGCGGGCACCCTAAATAAACCTTCCTCCACATATAGCTTTCTAGGTAGATGTAGGTTATTATATCTACCAGGTATCCAAGTGGGGTGAATGGAAGCATCATAGGCATAGCCCGCATGTATGATATCTGCAACGGGTACCTGCTTCATACGAGGCATTCGTAAGCCAAAAACCTCTTTTTGAATTATTTCAGATAATCTTTCTCGTGATCCTTTTAAGTCTGCCGTGGAATAAGATGAATGATAAAAAGTATGAGAAGCAATCTCATGTTGGTGAGACAATTGTTTAATTTCATCAGGATAATGACTGGCAAAATTGGCCGTTGTAAATAAGGTTGTTTGGATCGTAGTATCTAGCAATGTAGGCATCAATCGATCTAAGCCTAATTTTCCTACTTGCATTTGTTGGTCATGGGAAATTTTAAAGCCATACTCTAGCGGCATGTCAAATTCTTCTACATCAAAACTTAATAAAATTTTTGGAATCATAAATTTGATTCTTTGATAATATAATGGGGCCTGTTTTTACTTTGTGTGAATAACTTACTAAGATATATTCCAATAATACCTAGAATCATCAGATTTAATCCTCCGAAAAAAACAATCGTAGCAATCACTGAGGCCCAGCCCGGCACTTGAGTTCCTGTATAAAAAGCATGGATGATATAAGGAACACTTAATGTAGATAAAATCGAAAATATAAAACCTAGATACGCGGCAAAATATAAAGGCTTCGTGCTAAAAGAAGTTAATCCTTTTAGTCCAAAGCTAACCATTTTTTTAAATGTATACTTCGTCTGACCATTAATCCTTTGTTCTGGATGGTATTCTAAACTTATTTGTTTAAACCCTATCCATTTTATCAAACCCCTATAAAATAAATCAAATTCATTAAACGACTTTAGGTGATCGATTGCCTTGCCACTAATTAATCTAAAATCAGCTGAGCCTTCATCTATCGTAATATCAGATAATTGGTTTAGAAATTTATAAAATAAGTTAGATGTCTTCTTTTTAATAAATCCAGCCGTTTCATTATCGACGCGATTTGTCCGCACAATGTCATAGCCTTGCTCATATTGAGTTAAAAGCTCTTTGATTAATTTGGGTGGATGTTGTAAGTCACAATCCATCATAATTATCACATCTCCAAAAGAAGCGTCTAGTCCTGCTTTGATCGCATTTTGATGCCCGAAATTTCGTGATAGCTCAATGTATTTAACCTTGTTATCTTTTTTCGCTAACTCCTTTATGTGCTCAAGCGATTTATCCGTACTTCCATCATCCACAAATAAAATTGTGTACTGATAATTTGTGGAAGCTAGGGCATTTACGAGTTGCTCATAAATAAGATGAATATTCCCCTCTTCATTATGGGCTGGCAAAATGATGTCAAGCTGAGTATGCATTTGGCTCTTTTTTTTCAAAGTTTGAACAAATCAATTGAAAGGTAATTATCAGCCAAGCGATCAAACAAGGCAGGGCTTTAAGTGAATATCGTATGACAAATTCTTTGCGTATATATCGGGGAAACAAATCAGTAGGAGAAAAAACGGTTAATACTAAAACAAATGCAAGTACATAATACATCCATTGGCTGGGCTTTGGCGCGGATAAAATATACCAGATGGCAAAACCTACCACGGCAATCACATAGGTTGGAGATTCGGCAGATGTACTAAAAATGACTACGCCAATTAAAACTTGGGCCAAGTAGCTTAGTTGGAACTTCTCCACAGTCCACTTAGAAAACCTAGCTAATGGCAAAAGCGTGAGTATGCCAGCTGGGACAATAAAATAAAGGTTAGATAAATCATACCAGCCGCTAACTCTTTTCACAAAACCCATGGCAGAAATATCGGTCATCCCCATATTTTGGTACGAAGACACATTTTCTATGTTTTTTTCGATCAAAACATGATACCAATCCAAATAAGAATTTAACACAAATTCAGGACTCGAAATAAGCATGGGTAAACAGAAAAAAATTATGGCCCAGACGATCAAATAGCTTATTAATTTTTTTCGCTCGGTAGTAAAAAAAATAAAAGCAATCCCCACAATCCCATATAATTTCACCAAAGTTCCTGCCACAATGAACATCGCAGCAAGACCTAATTTATCCTCTTTAATGCATACATAGGTCAAAATAATCCAACTGCAAAGCATTGGATTAAATTGCAAATTTTGAACGGAGGTGAGCATTTCTATTAAACTGATCAATAGAATGATATTTTTAGCCCAATGGGAAACGGGCAATTTATGAACTGCATAAAATAAAATCCCAACATTTAGTGTTGCCCATAAAAGGACCCCGATAAAATTAGGTAATAGGGCAAAAGGGGCAATGATCAAACTAAAAAATGGCCCATAATGATTTTTGTCGAAGTATTCTGATGGATAATGATTATATAGATTTTGCTGCTGAACGCTATGCCAAAAAACGTTTTTGAAAATCAAATAATTATTGATGTGGGAATTGCCTTTACTGATTAATAACAGAACTGCTATGAAAGGGATTAAGAACCATAAAATGGTAACAAAATTGGGTTTGTTTTTAAAATGAACTATTTTGTTTAATGATTTCCACATATCATTAAAAGGGGGAATTGTTTGATTTGAACAAATTAAACAATGCTACAATAATTAAAATGTAGTAACATTATCTAACGCGAATAGGTGGCAAGATAAATATTTTTAACCATATAATGATAAAGCAGGATATGGTTATGATGAAATTGGTTTTTGGTATCCGGTGCTAGCAGAAGATAATGCAATTAGTGGATTTTTTTGAATGCTAAGAATTCTCTTTCCAACTAGGATAAACTCGAGCTTAGTGGTTTTTTCAATACATTTGAGAAATTTATCCATCATGATTCATCGCCTCTTTACTGAACCTTTATCCCTTAGAAATAGTGTGGTACTCGATTTAAGCGCCACGAATCTAGAATTAAATCCATCCATCTACGGAAATGTCTCGACATTCCAAGACTACATCGAAGGAAAATTAGGCGGAAAGATGGGTTTTGGTGGTTACTTGGAACACCGGGTCATCTATGAGTCCTACGAGAATTTCGCCATGGCCTCCACTGATTTCAGGAATATTCATTTAGGTATGGATTTTTGGACGAAGGCTGGAACTCCTATTTTTGCCCCATTGAAAGGAGAAGTACACAGTTTTCAGGCGAATCAGGGAGCGGGAAATTATGGGCCAACGATCATTTTATACCATCCTGCTGAAAAAATTTATAGTTTATATGGACATGTATCCATGGCTGATTTAGTTCCTCTTGAAATAGGATTACCAATCGCCGCGGGTCAACTAATAGGCCATTTAGGAAACACCACTGAAAATGGGGGATGGCCACCACATCTGCATTTCCAATGGATCCGCGATATGCAAGGGTTTCATGGAGATTATCCGGGCGTTTGTTCCCAACGAGATCTTTTGTTTTATGCCAATAACTGTCCGGATCCTGCTAATTTTTATCCTCTATTTAATCACGAGTTTCGTTAAAATTATATCTTATCTGAAAGCAATTTTCTTAGGTTCATCAACATAGTACCAGGGCTTTCCCGCTGCACGCCGAATTTAAAAGGTGTCGCAACGTGCAATACATAATCGCAACTCTTCCTAGCTTTATCCCAACCCGCATCATGCATCAGGTCAAGTTCACAAAACTCTAAATTGCCTTTTGGGTCAATTTCTTTTTTAATGCCATTGATTACTTCATCGGTTCTAAATAAACTCCTGACGGAACCTCTTACCGCATAGCCTTTTTTGATTTTTGCCTGTGCCTTTTGATATATAACAAAAAAGGCAACGTCTTCTGACGTTGCCTTTAACAAATTCAATTTCTATTGATTACCTCAAAGAAGCTGGCCAAGGTTTTCCTGGATTGGATTTAACTTTAACAATCGAGAAGTCTCCATACCCATTTACAAAACTAAAGGTTAGAACTTCAGGAGTTCTCTTAATAACCGTCATAGAGTAAGGAGATCCATACTGATCTACTCCGCTCATGCTAAGCACACCACAAGCATCACTAATTCCGACATCTCCTTTGTAGACGTCACCCTGACATCCATACAAACCAAATGTTCCATCAGAAATTAGGTAACGAGTAGAAGTACCTACCTTAGTCCAAGTTGTCTTACCCGTATAAGTATCTCCTGCACAAGTACCATAGTCAGATTTCTGATCCGTAGCAGTAAATTCATATGTCCCTGCCAAATCAGAAGGACAAACTACAGAGGCTGGATACTGGAATGGAGAATCGTAGAAAGGTGCACCCGCTACGTTAGTTGTCACATT